>QHXA01000051.1:0-3914 GCA_003222755.1 Acidobacteriota bacterium | reverse complement strand
ATGTATGAATGACAACATCCGGCTTACTCATATCCAGTCGGTACCAGCGCTCGAACAAATTCGCGCTCTGTTTCTGGAATATGCGCGCGGGCTTAATTTCAATCTCTGTTTTCAGAACTTCGAAAAAGAGTTGGAGGAACTGCCGGGGCCGTACGGTCTTCCTCATGGCCGGCTGATTCTATGCGAGGTCGACGAAAAGCCTGCCGGGTGTATCGCCTTGAAACCGATCGAGCCGGGTATTTGCGAAATGAAGCGGCTGTTCGTGCGGCCGGAGTTTCGGGGGATGCGTCTTGGGGTGAAACTGACGTACTACATCATTAGTGAAGCGCGGGCGATCGGCTACACGAACATGCGCCTCGATACGATTCGGGGAATGATGGATAACGCAATTGCATTATACGAATCGCTTGGCTTCAGAGAGATTCCCGCCTATTACCACAACCCGATTCCAAATGCGTGTTACATGGAGCTGAAACTGTAGCGGCGGTCGCAAACCGCCGCTACAGCATGGCTTCATCATTAATTAACTCGCCGCGCGCGAATCTTCCTAGTGACAGCACGGAGGCATCGAGGGTCTGAAAATGGCCGGTCTGAATCAATTCGGATGTGAGTTTTCCAGTAGCCGCAGACATCATCAGGCCATGTCCGCTGAATCCTGCCGCGATGTACAAACGATCGGAAATGCGATCGATGATCCCATTGTGGTCGGGCGTCATTTCATATAAGCCGCCCCATCCAAAGACCAGCTTCAAATCGCGAAATTCCGGCAAGCGATTCACCAGGGCAGGCAGGACATCGTTATGGAAACTCTCGAGATCGCAGCCGAACCGGAACCCCGGCGGCTCATCCGGATTGGTCTTGGCGATCACGATTTCATTGTTGGCCGAACTCCGCCAATGCACTCCGCCCGGATCGATTACGACTGGGAACTCATATGTCCACGGCCGCGGTAACTCGCATCGAAAAAGCTGCTGCCGAACGGGCGTGATCGGAACTTCAATGCCCAGCGCTTTCGCCACCGCTCCGGAATATGCGCCCGCAGCGATAACGTATATAGACCCGGGCTCAAGCTTCCGGACTTCGCCCGAAACGTATGTAGCGCCGAGTTGTTCCGCTTTGCCGCGAAACGCGCGAAGTGTCGCGCGTGGGTCGACGTAGCCGTCCTTCGGACCAAATAGGCCGCCTCGAAGATCATCACAGTGAAGCTCGGGGACGAGCTCTCGGATTTCCGTGACGCTCAACCACGCGCACTCCGCGTCGAGAGACTTCTGAATCTCGTATCGCCGCTGCAATCTTGACCAATTGGATTCATTCGCCAGGAACAGATATCCCCTCTGACGGAACTGGCAGTCGTGAAGCTGTTCGATCACGTTCAAGCTGTACTGCACCATGCGGATGTTAATCGCCGACATGAATTGCTGGCGAATACCGCCCATCGCCAGAGCGCTGGATGCAAACTGGTAGCTCGAATCGCGTTCCATCACGACGATGCGGCCTTTGAATCCGTCTTGCAGGAGATTGAATGCAATGCTGGATCCGATCACCCCGCCGCCGATGATGATGATGTCTGCGGTCATAGTTTTCGCACCGCGGAGCGGTGGTGGGAAATTAGCCAGGGGTACGCTTTTTTTGCGTAGCCCGGGCTAATTTCCTGACACGCCTCCGGCGTGCGGCGATTACATATTCTTTAAAAACTCGCGCACGACGTCCTTTACGTCTTTATGTTCCCCGTCTACGGCGTAATTCATACTCCGCATCTGCTCCTCTGAAATCTTTCCACCTAGCGCTTTCAATGCCTCTCGGACTTCCGGGTGCTTCATCACCACGGCATCGCGCACGAGCGGCACGGCATCATAGGGCGGGAAATAATGCTTGTCGTCTTGCAGAACAACCAAGCCGAGCGCATCGATGAGCCCATCTGTCGAGTTGCCGGCGATTAAATCCACTTGCCGGCCTGCGACGGCTTTGTACGTCAATCCGAGGTCCATCACTCGCGGTGGATTCGGAAACCGGAGATCATAAGTTTTCGCCAGGCCCGGGTAGCCATCTTCTCTCTCGATGAATTCGTACCCGAACCCGGCCACCCAATGCGGTGTTTGAGCAGCTGCATCCGAAATCGTCTTTAGCTTCAGCGCCTGTGCGTCAGACTTGCGCACGATGATGGCGAATGTGTTGTTGAAGCCGAGCGGCTCGGTCCATTCAGTCCCGAAACGTGTCTTATATGCGGCCTTCACGTTCTCGTAAACGCGAGTTGGATCGTTCGAGGGAGGCTCCTTCAGAATCGTGGTCAATGCAGTGCCCGTGTATTCGACGTACGTATCGATCTGGCCGGCCACCAGCGCGTCATGGCAGATCAATGTCCCGCCGAGATTGAGTTTGCGATCCACGGGAACGCTTGTCTTTCGCTCGATCTGTTGGGCGAGAAGCTCTCCAAGGATCACTTGTTCCGTAAAATTCTTCGAGCCAACAACAATTCGATCTGCACGTGAACAGGAAGAAAGCGTCACAACCATACACGCCAGACACAACAGCTTCGAGAACCGCTTTTGAACGGCACCGAGACCAAAATCCGCAATCAGCGCAAGCGCAGCCGCAGGAATCGCACCGGCAAGGATAACGCGGGTATCGACCATGGACACTCCTCTGAAGATGAACATACCGAGTCCGCCCGCGCCCACCGCCGCAGCAATTGTCGCCACGCCGACGGCGATCACTGTAGCCACACGGATTCCCGCAAAGATGACCCCCAAAGCAAGCGGTATTTCTACTTTCCATAACAGCTGCGAGTCGGTCATACCCATTGCACGGCCGGCCTCGCGTATTGCGGGATCGACTCCGGAAATTCCGGTGAACGTGTTCCGGATGATCGGAAGCAACGAATACAGCACTAAGGCGACAATGGCTGTCCGCGATCCGATTCCCCCGATGAACGGTAATGGAATTAAAAAACCGAACAATGCGAGGCTGGGAATCGTTTGAAGGATATTCGCGATCGCAAGGATCGGCCGGCTCATGGACGGTCTGCGCGTCATGAGGATTCCCAGCGGAAGCCCGACTGCCGCAGCGATTATTATAGAAATTGCGACGATCTGGAGGTGCTCAAACGTTAGCAGCAGTACTTCTGATCGGCGCGTCCACATGAATTCGAGGACATTCACGCGTAGCTCTCCGCAAAAGCTTTCGCTTCGGGGTGATCCAGCTTTTCGAATTCGACAGCCGGAACAAGAGCGAGCAGCCGCCCGTCCTTCATCAGGCCGATACGGTCTCCCAATATGAAGGCTTCGCGTATATCGTGAGTCACGAACATCGTCGTCTTCCCCAGCCGCTTCTGTAGCGCGCGGAACTCTTTTTGGATTTCCGAACGCGTGATGGGATCCAATGCGCCAAACGGCTCGTCCAGAAGAAGGATCGATGGATCGGCTGCCAGCGCGCGCGCAACGCCCACACGCTGCCGCTGGCCTCCGGAGAGCTCGCGCGGAAACCGGGCGGCAAAGCGCGCCGGATCCAACCCTACAAGCGCAAGCATCTCATCGACGCGCCGTGTAACTTTTTCTGCAGGCCACAATTCCAGTGACGGCACCAATGCCACGTTGCGAGAAACAGTGAAATGAGGAAACAATCCAATCTCCTGGATCACGTATCCGATCCGGCGGCGGAGACGAATCGGATCCCAGTCCGTTGTCTTCCTGCCCTCCACAAGAACCTCGCCGGACGTGGGCTCCAGCAGGCGGTTAATCAGTCTTAATGTTGTTGTCTTGCCGGAGCCGCTGCGGCCGAGCAGCACGATCGTCTCGCCGGACTCCACTTTGAAAGAAATGCGTTCCAGGAGCGCGCGGCCATTGATCGCGTAGCCGGCGTCACGAAATTCCACGATCGTTGCCATCCGGGCAGTGTAGCAAGGCACAGTAGGGGCG
>QHXA01000455.1 GCA_003222755.1 Acidobacteriota bacterium | reverse complement strand
CACCCGCAAGATTCACGCAAATGCCTGTTCCGGCGCGGGTACTTGTGAGCATCTTCGGCGGCGCTGGGGTGATTGAACTACTGGTTGCGCTCCGCACAGGGCCATCGTCAGCCGGAGGCCTGTTTTTTTTGATGCTCGGGCTTGCGATCGTCACGGCGAGGGCAAAGGTACGCCTGCCGGGCGGATCGACTCTGTCGCTCTTTACATCGGTCGTGCTGGGGGCATTGATGCTACTGGGAACGCAGGGAGCCGTTGTCGTGAGCGTGATGGGGGTCGTGGTCCAATCCAGTTTCCCCTGGAATCGAAGGATTTCTCACCGTATCTACTTCAACGTGGGTATGGTAAGTACAACAGTGCTCCTCGCTGCAAGTGGGTATAAGTTGATCGTGCCCGCTATCAGACCCTCAACGGGCGATCAGGTTGCGGGAATTCTGATGGCTTCGTTTATTTATTACCTTTGCAACTCGATATTCGTCTCTCTCGTTGTTTCGCTGTCCTCGCGAACATCAGTCTGGCATCTGTGGCAGAGCAATTTTCTTTACACGACGCCCGCGTTTTTGCTGGCCGGGGTCATTGCTTTCGTTGCGGTGAGACTGGCTTTGGTGATTCAGTTCGGCGTTCTTGCAGCGGTCGTGCCGATGCTGGCGCTCACTTACTATTCCACCCGTGTGTATCTCGGAAGTCTCGCGAAAGAGAAAAAGCATGCTGCGGAAATGTCCGAATTGAACGCGAGTCTGGAGAGGCGTGTCGAGGAACGCAGCGAAAGCCTCCGCATTGCGAAGGAACTGGCTGAACAGGCAAGCCGCGCCAAGAGCGCATTCCTCGCGAACATGAGCCATGAACTTCGGACTCCCTTGAATGCCATTATTGGCTACAGTGAAATGCTGCAGGAAATTTCACAGGACTCCGGCGATCCCGAACCGGTTGACGATCTCCGGAAGATTTGCACAGCGGCGAAACATCTCCTGTCCTTGATCAACGATCTGCTGGATATTTCGAAAATCGAAGCAGGTAAGGTTGAGGTTCACGTCGAATGTTTCGATCTTGCTGAGGTCCTGCACGAAGTCGCCAGTACGGTTGAACCGCTTGCTGCGAAAAATAGAAATGCTCTCCACGTCATGCCGTGTGAATCCATTCCTATGAGGTCCGATAGAACAAAGATTTGTCAGGTGCTCATCAATGTTTTAACCAATGCATGTAAATTCACCGAGGCCGGCGCCGTTTCACTGACCGTCTGCCGCAATAACGGAGAAGAAGGGGATTGTGTCGAAATCCGCGTGGAGGATACTGGCATCGGCATGGAACCGGAGCTGCTTGAACGTCTTTTCGAGCCATTCACTCAAGCAGACACTTCAACCACACGCAGATTCGGGGGCACCGGGTTGGGTCTCGCGATCAGTCGTAAGTTCTGCCATCTGCTTGGAGGAGATATTTGCGTCAGTAGCACTCCGGGGGCAGGCTCGACATTCGATATCAGTCTCCCGGTGGACATTTCCGAAACGCGAGCGAAAGGATTTCCAGTACTCGAGACCGAAACTGTAGGGGCGGGGCACCGCGGAGCGGTGCGAGGAGATTAGCCAGGGGTGCGAGGAGTGCGTGACACCCTTTCAGGGTGCGGATTCCAGAGTTGTCAAAGTATTCCAGGGGTACGCAAACCAGGGGTATGCAAAAAACGCGTACCCCTGGCTAATTTCCCAGCACCGCTCCGCGGTGCGAAATGTCCAAACTTGAACGCTGCGAAGTCGGCGGCTGGGCAGCAAGCAGATCTCTTATTGCCGCGGCATCGACGGGTTTGGAAAGATAGTATCCTTGCCCGTATTCGCACCCCATCAGTTTCAGCGATGCACTTTGCGCTTCGGTTTCGATGCCCTCCGCGATGACTTCCAGCCCGAGGTTGTGTGCGAGCCCCACGATGGTACGGGTGATCTCGGCCTTTTGCGTGTCCTGTTCCATCCCGCTGACGAAGCTTCCATCGATCTTGAGAGCGTCGACCGGATAGCTTCGCAGATAACTCAAGGATGAGTAGCCCGTGCCGAAGTCGTCAACTTCCAGTTTTATGCCCAGCGCCTTGAGTTTGTGGAGCATCGTTCTGGCGGATTCCGGATCGGCCATCACCATGCTTTCCGTGATTTCCAGTTTCAAACACGATGGCAGGAGACCTGTTTCAGCCAAAGCGCGTTCGACCTGCTGGACGAGTTCCGGATGAGCGAACTGACTGCACGAGAGGTTGACGGATACCGTAAGAGGTTTTTCGGAAGGATAAATTTGTTGCAAGCACAGAATGTCCCTGCAAGCATCCCTGAGCACTGAAATGCCGATAGGCCCGATCAGACCCAACTCCTCGGCGACCGGGATGAATTCCTTTGGGTGAACTAACCCGCGGGTAGGATGATTCCATCGTACAAGAGCCTCGAGTCCACAAATCTGCCCTGTTTCGAGACAGACGATTAACTGGTACCAGTTTTGAAATTCGCCGTGTTCCAATGCCCGTCGCAGTTCCGTCTCGAGCTGCATTCGCGCCATAGCGCTGGCTCGCATTTCCGGACCGAATACTTCGATGCGGCCGCGGCCGTGCGCTTTGGCGCAGTACATCGCTGTATCGGCGTTGGCAAGCAGTTCCTCGGATGTTTCGCTGCCCGTCGAGTTCAGTGCGACGCCAATACTCACACGTACGTGGAGTTCATTCCCGCCGATATAGAATGGTTCTCTTAACGCGCGTGTGAGCCTTTCAGCAACGCGAACCGCACCTGCATGGTCGCTCAATTCGTCGAGTACAATCGTGAACTCATCACCGCCCAGGCGGGCAAGTGTATGCCCCACGTGAAACCGCGACACCGCATCGGTTGCGCGGAGGCAGTTCTGTAGCCGCTGAGCAAACGCAATCAGGAGCTGATCACCCACGAGATGGCCAAGGCTGTCATTAACGACCTTGAAGCGATCGATGTCCAGGAACAGAACCGCAAACACCAGCTCTTTGTGGCGCTTGGCCCGCTCAAGCAGCCAGCTGAGCCGGTCCATGAAGAGCGCACGGTTCGGTAACCCCGTGAGCGGATCGGTAACTTTGGCAGTAGTAATATCGGTTTGGGAGCCGGCGATCCGGCAAGGTTTGCCTTCCGAATCGCGCACCGCAAGAGCACGGCTCAGCACCCACCGATAGGACCCGTCCCTGTGGTGCACCCGATGCTCGCTTTCGAAATGCGGATCGAGGCCTTGAAGATGCGCGGCAATGGCCGCCTGTACATGCGTTCGATCTTCCGGGTGGATTCGGTTGAACCATTCATCAGGAGCAGAACCGACCTCATTCTCTTCGTACCCAAGCATTGATTTCCAGCGGTCCGAGAAAAAAATCTCGCCCGTCTGCAAATTCCAGTCCCATATGCCGTCCTTCGAACCGGCGACGGCCAACATGTACCGTTCTTCACTTTCCCGCCGGCCTTCTTCCGCACGTTTGAGTGCAAGTTGCGTGCGAATGCGTGCGGTCACAACAGAGAAATCGATCGGCTTCGTCACGTAGTCGCTTGCTCCCAGATCAAAAGCCTGAACGACGACGCTGCTCTCGTGTTGCGCGGTGATCATAATGACCGGCAGTTCACTCGGTTTGTAACGCTGGCGGGTTTGTTGAAGCAGATCCAACCCACTGAAGAACGGCATCTCGA
Organism: Acidobacteriota bacterium; assembly: GCA_003222755.1. GTDB lineage: Bacteria > Acidobacteriota > Terriglobia > 20CM-2-55-15 > 20CM-2-55-15 > 20CM-2-55-15. Next base: position 2,051 of record QHXA01000455.1, on the reverse strand, counting down.
TGTCGAGCAACATGACGTCGAACGGTTCCCGGTTGATCAGATCGAGCGCCACTCTGCCGTCGGCGGCTATGGTGACTTCATAGCCTTGGCGTTGAAGCCGCCGCGAGAGGAAATCGCAACTGTATTCATTGTCATCAACGAGCAACAGTCTGGCAGTCGTCGTGGTCATAGAACCGCACCTTTCGGTTCAAGAGGTTGTTGATCTTGCTTAACAGCCGGTCGAATTCCACAGGTTTGGCTGCGAAGCCGTCGCAGCCCGCATGAAGAGCCCTCTCGCGATCGGACATCATGGCATGGGCCGTCAACACCAGAATCGGGATCTCAGCCGTATCTGGCGTCGACTTGAGAAGCCGGGTTGCTTCCCAGCCATCGATTTCGGGAAGACTCAAGTCCATGAGAATCAGGTCGGGAATTTCGCTCCTGGCTGCAAGGATTCCCTCACGGCCGTCGCACGCAAGCACGACTTCGAATCCGCGGCGTTCGAGACGGCGGCTCAACATATCCCGATTCATCTCGTTGTCCTCGACGAGCAGAATCTTAGTCATGGCCTCACCATTCCTTATCGGCACTCTCACCTTACGGCTTCAGCAGTGACGTGGACCGAGCAGTAGTACGCAATCGAGACCACGCTGAGCAGACCGGCTAGCATGAATAAGCTTTGGCTGCTGATCGCGGCAAACATTCCGAGCGACAGTAAGCCGGCAATCAGGAATGACGGCGCGGAGAACAGGAAATGGCGCCGCCAGACTTGAAATGCAGAGAGGCCTTTCGTCAGCGCGACAATCAGGGATACAGAGATCGAGTTCCCTAAGAAATAGATGAATGAGGCAAGGATTGTTGCCGTCAATTCAGCCGGGATCGTATCCATCCTCTGGCCGACGGGTAGCAGATGATACGTCCACCAGCTTGCTGTGACCGTCAGGGTGATCATAGCGGCGTTGAAAGCGAGTTGATGAGGAACTAGCTTTCTTGATGGGAATAGAGTCTGGACCGTGACTCCGCACAAGCCCACCAGGACGGCAACTGCCGGACCTTCTTTGATGACGGCCAGAAGTACGACCGAGGTTAGGAACGACAGCGTCGATCCTTTGAAGAGATTCACTTTGATCCGAGCGGCCCCCATGGCCAGCGCGAGCAACAGCAGTATTCGGCCCGGAGCAAAATCCCGCTGGAATGCCAGTGCATACAGCAGTGCCGCTAATCCCGCGATACCGAACACGACAACAGTGTGACGTGCCGCAACAGGTAGTCCTTTAAAATCCGTTTGAGTGTTCATATATGCTCTCCCACCGTTGCGTTCGTTTACAGTTCGTCCCAAACGATGGTGTCGCCCCAAACGATCGTTTCATCCCAAACGATGGTGTCACCCCAAACGATGGTCTGAGCATCGAGTTTTGTGGTTTCTGCAAGGACATTGGTTAACCAGACGATCGTTTCGCCCCAACAGATTGTTTCGTCCCAGACGATGGTGTCACCCCAAACGATCGTTTGTGACCACACCGATTTGTTGTAGAGGAGACTGTTGCCGGTATAGGCAGAGTCGCCCCATACAATCGTCTGTCCCCACGTGGCCGCGTATCCGTTGATGAGCTCGTAGCTTGGCAACACGGCCAGCGGTTTCAACCAGTACTGATTTGCGGCAACCGACGGATCCACGTTCATCGCTAGATCCATCGCGCCTGCGATGTTCACGTAACCAGCGCCCCACTCCAACGGACTGCCGCGTTTTTCCGCGGTGTACATCAGGATCGCCTTTACCGCATTCGGCGACAGCGCCGGAACTTTGGAGAGAATCATCGCGGCTGCCCCGGCAATAACTGGAGCTGCCATGCTGGTGCCGCTGAGTTTCATGTAGATTTTGTCGATCTGCAGCCCCGGATTAGTTGTGATCAGGTAATTATCCTTGCTCTCGGTCGAAATCATGCGCGACGCCGGAGCACTGATATCCGGCTTCAGGATGTGATCGATCGTCGGGCCTCTAGAACTGTATTTCGCTATCACATCATCGGACCTCGACGGAGTTCCATACGTCGTTACCGCGCCAACAGTAA
>QHXA01000379.1:10544-11803 GCA_003222755.1 Acidobacteriota bacterium | reverse complement strand
CCTTGGAAAAGGAGGGGAGCCCGCGTCATCAAGAAAAGATGCGAAGCCACCTTAGCTGGCGCGGACGGGGTGGTTCGTTCATTGCCTGCCGTATTAATCTATTCGCACGACATGGCGAACGACGGGCAAGCATTTCACGATAAGCCGCTATGGGCAGCCAAGAGCCAGGATGAGCGGCTGCGTGAGTTGCTGAGAGATCCTGCGGAAATCAAAGAGAAGCCTTTACGCCGCGACGTCCGCTCGCTCGGGCGCCTGCTCGGAAACGTCATCAAGGAGCAGGAAGGGCAGGACCTCTTCGAAACTGTGGAAGCTCTCAGGACGCTTTCCATCGCGGGCCGCGCTGGTCAATCCTCTGTCGATACGAGGAGCTACATCGTTCGCCGGGTCACGGTAACTGAAGCAACCAAGCTCGCGAAAGCGTTTGCCATTTATTTCGAGCTGACCAACCTCGCTGAAACCAATCACCGCAAAAGACGCCGCCGCGCAATGCAGTGTGCGTCGGATGAATCGCCGCCGCCCGGCACGTTCAAAGGAACACTTCTGCGGATTCGAAACGCCGGCATTTCCTTCGAGGAAACCCTAGAAGCTCTAAGGCATATTCGAGTGGTGCCGGTCTTCACAGCGCACCCGACCGAGGTTGCCAGGCGAACAGTTCTCTGGAAGCGCCAGCGTATTGCCGAGTTGCTTGAAGAGCTCGACCGCCTGCCGCTCGTGGACTCCCACACTTTCGAGATCCAGCATGAAATGACTGCGGAGATTACGAGCTGGTGGCAAAGCGATGAAGTGCGGCGCGCGGCCCCAACTGTATTCGATGAAATCCAAATGGGACTCGATTACAGCGGTGTGTTGTTCGAAACGGTTCCAGAGATTTATAAAGAGATCGCCGAGTCCATGCAGCAGGTCTATAGCGCGCAACAGCTGCCGGGTTCAGTTCCGCGCGTGGTGGAATTCGGAACCTGGATCGGCGGAGATTACGACGGAAATCCTAATGTGACGCCCCAAGCCACGGACTACGCGCTCGCGCAAGGCCGGCAGACGGCTCTCGCGCACTACATTCAATGCCTGGACGAACTGCGGCGACAGCTGAGCCCATCGAGAAAACGCGTGGACTTATCGGAGGCGCTGCAGTCTAGGCTCGATGATTATGAGAAATACCTGGAATCTCACGCTACCGATAGGCCGGATGAACCCTATCGCCGGCTCGCAAGCTGCATGATCTACCGGCTGCGCATAGCGATAAGCGAACCGGCGAATCGTCA
>QHXA01000379.1:9839-10384 GCA_003222755.1 Acidobacteriota bacterium | reverse complement strand
AATACGGGGGCTGCTCGGGATGTTCTCGGCGGCTTACGTGATGTGGCGCGGTTACAGCGGATCTACGGGCCCAACGCAGTGCCGGTATACATCATCAGTGGCACGAGAGCTCCCGAGGATGTCCTCTCTTTTGTTTGGCTGGCGGAACTCGGCGGAATCGATCTCACTCGCATGATGCCGGTTCCTCTGTTCGAATCCATTGAGAGCCTTCGGCACAGCGTCGAAATCTGTCGGGCGATATGGAGCGACAAGACGTATTCGGCGCTGCTGGATTCGTGGGGACGGCGTCAAGAAGTGATGCTCGGTTATTCGGACTCTAATAAAGATGGCGGCATGCTCGCGAGCACATGGGAACTCTACAAAGCTCATGCGGCGCTTCATCAACTGGCGGACGAGTGCAATGTGACGCTTCGGTTGTTTCACGGACGCGGAGGAACTGTAGGGCGGGGCGGCGGGCCGACACACCGCGCGATCGTGGCGCAGCCGCTCGGAGCTTTCAAAGGAGAAATCAAAATCACCGAACAGGGCGAAGTGCTGAACTGGAA
>QHXA01000379.1:5755-9806 GCA_003222755.1 Acidobacteriota bacterium | reverse complement strand
CGTGTGTTAGCCGAACGCAACCTGGAGCTGATGATCGCTGCCTCCCTCGAAGCACTGTTGAGGCCGGGCAATGCGAGGTTCGAGCCCGCATGGAACGCAGCCATCGATCGGATGGCGGAAGACTCTTTTGCGTACTACGTTCAACACGTGCGTGACAATCCGGACATTGTTCTCTACTTTGAGCAAGCCACGCCGGCACTGGAATTCGATTTGGCCAAGATCGGATCGCGCCCCGCCCGGCGCAGCGCTACACGCAGTTTGGCCGATCTGCGAGCGATTCCGTGGGTGTTCGGTTGGATGCAAAGCCGGCACGGGCTGCCCGGATGGTTCGGCGTAGGATACGCGCTGGAACGCTTCCCGGACCAACAAATGCTTCGGACAATGCTCGACCGATTTCCATTTTTTGAGGACATGATCCGGAACGTCGAGATGGGTCTGGCGAAGTGTGATCTTTCAATCGCTCGTCTTTACGCGGACCTGGTTGAAGACGCTGGACTGCGCGATCGCATGTTCAGTCTCATTTCGGAAGAGTTTGAACGTACAAAAGCGGCCATCCTTCGCGTCACCAACCAACGTGAACTGCTCGAAAACAACCGCGTGCTTGCGCGCTCGATCCGGCTGCGGAATCCGTACGTGGATCCGATGAGCCTGATTCAAGTCGAGCTTCTGCGCCGCAAACGCGCCGGCGAGGACACGCCTCAGCTCAACTATGCGCTGGCCGCGACGATCAACGGCATTTCGGCGGGGCTGCGGAATACGGGGTGAGTTTCTTAAATCTAAATCCCGTAATTCGTGTAATGCCGGAGTGGCAGACTCATGGCGTGACAATTGCAACCTCGACGCGTGAACAAAACAGAAGAGCGCGAGGCGAATTCCCCTTACCCCCATGCTGCTGAACGATTCGTCCATTTTGGATTCGGCCGCTCTTGTTCCAACGGCCGCTGATTCGGTGGTAGTGCCTTACCTCCCGCGGTAATCCACGACACCCGAGAAATCAAATCTGCCATCAAAGGAGATTCCCATGTTTCAACATTCTGTACGGCACATTCCGCGACACCTGGCAGTCGTAGTTCTCGTGACGACAGGCTTTGCCTCGATGACCGCATTTGCTCAAACGTATGTTCAGACAAATCTGGTATCGGATATCCCCGGACGCGCTGCAACGACCGATCATCTGTTGGTGAATCCGTGGGGTATCACACGGTCGGCAACCAGTCCCTGGTGGGTTGCAGATAACGAAACGGGCGTTTCGACGATTTACACAGGCGCAGGTGTTCCGGTTCAAAATCCGCCGGGCGTGCAATTCGTGGTGAACATTCCGACGGCGCCGAGTGGAACCGGAACTCAATGGTTCTTCAGATTTTGGTGGAGCGCGTTTCATCTTCGCCACTGAAGATGGGACAATCTCGGCGTGGATTCCTTCCGTCGATCAGTTCAACGCGATACTGAAAGTCGATCACTCGTCCACCGCAATTTACAAGGGCCTCACATTGGCTTCGTTCGGCGGCGCGAACTATCTATATGCGGCGAATTTTCACGGCGGTGTCGTGGAAGTTTTCGACAAGAATTTCAATCCATTTTCGTTTTCGCCTACCGCATTTACCGATTCCGGTATTCCGGCCGGCTATGCTCCATTTAACGTCCAGGCGATCGGAAGCGCCATTGTGGTGACTTTCGCAAAGCAGGACAAAGACAAGGAAGACGAAGTGGCCGGAAATGGATTTGGATTCGTGGATGTCTTTACGCCCAATGGAGTCCTCGTCATGCGATTGCAACAGGGATCGTGGATGAATGCGCCATGGGGTGTCGCTTTGGCTCCTTCGAATTTCGGAGAGCTGAGTAATCGCTTGTTGATTGGAAATTTCGGCAGCGGGCTCATCGCCGCGTTCGATGCTTCAACAGGCTCTTTCGTCTCCTTTCTGAAACAGAGCCCCGGGGCACCCATGAAGATCAATGGCCTGTGGGGAATTGGCTTCGGAAACGGCGCGGCTGCCGGTCCGACGAACACGTTGTTCTTCGCTGCAGGTGACGCGAACGAACACCACGGCCTTTTCGGAACAATCACGGCGAAGTAGGGCGTCACGCCCGCTTCAAAGCCGCCAGGACGCGCGCCGGCGTAAGCGGATACTCCTGCATCCGCACGCCGGTCGCATCGAAAAAGGCGTTCGCGATTGCCGCTGCGGCGCCGGCCATCACTTCCTCTCCGGCGCCGGTCGATCTTTCGTTCACCCGCTGTACAACGATTGGAGTCACTGCCGGCGCTTCTTCGAACCGGAGAATCGGATAGGTATTCCAGTCCAAGCTCGTGACGTTTGTCGTATTGAACGTCACTTCTTCTTTCAATATCCGGCTTACTGTCTGGATCAGTTGACCGCTGATCTGGTTCTCGACGTTGCCCGGATTCACAACGAGACCCGCATCGATCGCTCCGTACATGTGCTTTGCCACAATCCGCCCGGTCTCCTTGTTCACTTCAATCTCTGCGACTGCGGCGCCGTATGATGCGAGATGTGTGCCGACGCCAATCCCACGCCCAGCCACGATCTTCGCGTTTGACAGATTCGAGGCGGCCGGTCGCGGTTTCCAATTCGCCGCTTGAGCGACGGCATTCAGAACACCCAACCACCGCTCGTCTTTTATGTTTCGTTGCCGGAACACCCACGGATCCATTTTCAAAAGGTAGGCGAGTTGGTCGATCGCTTGTTCGGACGCGAAGGAAAACGAGAGATCCAGCGGCGAGCGCAGCCATGCGCCTTTGAGATAACCCATCCCCGGCACACGATGGTTCACCAGCTTCAGGTTAGCGACGTCATACATCGAGCCCAGATTCAACGGGCTGACCTGCTGCGCCGCTGTGCCTTCGCGTTCCGCGGGCGGCATACCACTCAGTTGCGCGGATGTTTCGACATTGCTCCAGTTGTGCTGCCATCCCTGGTATTCATACGCGACGATGCGGCCTTGCGCATCCGCTGCAGCCCGGACTTCGCCGATGTGTGCCGGACCATAGTTATCCCAGCCGTGCTCATCCCAACGCATGAATTGCATCGCAGCGGCTTGCGCAACGTCATCCTGGCAGCTGTGGCCGTAATTGCTCGCTCCCTCGTGATAGCGCACTTGAATCATTTCCGCAGGAATTCCCAGCACTCGCGCGAGACTCGTGCGCGTTCCGTAGATGTCTTGCGTCGTGGAGATCACGAGCGCCGAGTCACTCTTCACGTCGGCGATTGCGCAGTTGGGGCCAAAAGGAGCATGAGCATGATACGGACCGCGGCCAACCTGAGTCACGGCATGCGGAGCGCCGGCTATCGCGCTTGCAACGTCTCCTCGTTCCAGCACTACCCGGTCCTGAGTCTGTTCGGCGCGCATCTGCTGATACAGGCGGTCGTTTCCCGGAAGCGAAGGCTTGGTATCTGGCCGGCGCGTACTGCGTCCCACTCTCGTTCGGCGACGACGCCGACGAAGGCGCCGCGCCGAACGACTCGCGCACCGGGAATGCCCCGAATCGAGGTTTCGTCAATGTTCAGGACCTTCGCGCCGGCGTTATACGCGCCTTGCCCGCGCGGCCGTACGATGCGGCCATGCAACACGCCGGGCACGCGCACCTGTTGCATGTAGACGTACTGCGCGCTCACTTTATCGGGAATATCGTTCCGAACAACGGATGTTCCGACGAGCTTGTACTCGCGCGCCGGCTTCACTGGAGCAGAACCGGTGACTGGAAGATTGAATCTTTTGTCGCCGACGAGATCTCCGTATCGAACTGAGCGGTCCGGCTCACCTGTGACCGACACCACTCCCTTAGATACCGTCAACCGCTCTACCGGAGCCTCCAATCTTTTCGATGCGAGCTGAAGCAGCCCGACCCGCGCTTCGGCTGCGGCATTTCGAATCTGCGGAGAACCGCGATTAATGGCGGCGCTCGAGTAAGTGCCGCCTTGGTTCGGAGTCACGGTCGTGTCGAGTTGCACGGTCTTGACCTGAGTCATGTCGAGATCGAGTTCTTCTGCCGCGACTTGCAGCAGTGCGGTGGACGCGCCTTGCCCGAGTTCCG
>QHXA01000379.1:0-5737 GCA_003222755.1 Acidobacteriota bacterium | reverse complement strand
CGAGGCATGTATCAATTTGCTTCGGGTCGAGTGAACGCGCAGCAGGCGCCAACCGGTCTTGAGCGAGGAGTGCATCGCCTAGAGAGAAACCAACGACGAGCGCTCCACCAGCCTTGATGAATTCGCGACGATTGCTCATTTCGCCACCGCCTTCATCACAAGAGATGCCCGTTGAATTGCCTTCAACACTCGAGGATATGTTCCGCACCTGCAGAGATGTCCGTTCATGGCCGAACGAATTTGCGATTCGGTGGGCTGCGGCGTTTTCGAGAGGAGTTCTGAAGCCTTGATGATCATGCCGTTGAAACAGTAGCCACACTGTACCGCCTGTTCATCGATCATTGCTTGTTGAACGGGATGAAGGGCAGGAGCGTTAGTGATTTTCTTTTGGGCTGCATACCATGCCGGCAGCCCTTCGAGAGTTGTGACGGACTTGCCCACGACGGCAGAGACCTTCGTCATGCACGATCGTGTTTCCACTCCGTTCACGAGTACCGAACACGATCCGCACTGGCCGAGACCGCAGCCAAACCGCGGCCCTTGCAGGTTCAGTTCATCGGTCAGAACGTATAGCAGCGGCGTGTCTGGCGCAGATGAGACTGTCCGCACCTGTTCGTTGACTTTGATCTTCAGCATGGTTGCCATGATTGACTCCACCGAGTGATAGAATACTGCCACACTTATTTCTTGACGAAAATCGATAAGGTAAAGATATTGCAGTCCTAGTCCAACTCCCTTCTGGCTTTACCTTCAAAGCTTCGTGACAACTGGAGCCAGGGCTGGCTGTTTTTCGGACCGTCTGAAAAGTAAACTCACATCGAAAGGAGTACAACGTGAAAGTCACAGCAATGAGGATTTCAGGAATCGCCGTATCAGTGGTCGTAACGATAGCGTTGACCGTTGGCGCTGTTGTTCTGCATGGACAGGCTGCGTTTGTCCGATGGGACATCATCAATCTCAACACCAGTACTACTCCGCCAACGATCAGCGCAGGCGGAGTGGCAGTTTCAAAAACTGCCGATAATTTCACCATCCGGCTGACCGGTTCCGGCACGTTCGTTGCGCCTGCGGGCCGGGGCGGAGGGTCCGGTGCGGCTACCGGCGGAGGAACGTGGGAGGTATTGAGCCCCGCCAATCAGTTGGTCGCCAGCGGCAGTTATGTCGTCAGAGAACTGGTGGATTGGGAATTTGCCAACTTGCAACTGCCAGTCCTGAACGACACCATCGGCAGCGGTGCCGCTAATGGAAATGCGGCTCTCCGAATCGAATACTCGGATGGAACACGCGGTGTTCTGATCGTTGGGTGTCACGGTCCGGGTGCGCCGGCGGGAATCACTGAAGGGGTTGTGGCTACGAAAGGCTAGCTGACTTTTTTTGCAGTTCAGCCTGGCTCTTTCACGGTTTTTCATATTCTCAGGTAAGTGCGGCTCCGGCTGGCGTCAAAACGCGCCAGCCGGCAAATAGTTTTCGGACAGGAGTTGTCGATCGTGAGAGCCCTATTAGTCCGTAGAATTTTCGTCGTCTGCCTGGTACTCGCGGGTCTGACGTTCCCGGTTTTTGCTCAAGAGCAACAGGCTCCGCAGGGTGGGCAGGCGCCGCCCGCACCTCAGCCGACGCCTCAGCCGCAACCGCGGCAGCCCACAATCACTCCGCAACCCACCGCGCCGAGCCAGAGCCAAATCGTGAACATCCGCGGAAGGATCATCACCGGCCCGCACGCTGCGGACACGAGCATCGTGGAAGTTCGCTTCGAAACTGACGGCGGCCAGCCGATCGGTTTCGCATATGCAGACTCGGGCGGAGAATTCAATTTTCAGAGAACCGGTATCAGTCTCGATCAGAACTTGTACGTGGTCGTGAACATTGAGGGATTCAAACCGTATCGCGAACGTGTGTACGGAGGTTTGGGAACGGGGACCTTCGATGGATTTGTCACGATCTTTCTGGAACGGGAGTCGACGGTCAGCGTGGCTGCTAAAGGCGGCGCTTCTGTCGTCGACTTGAAGCAGCTGCGGGCCCGGATCCCGGGGAAAGCCGTAGATGAGTATGAACGGGCATTGAAGGAGTCGTCGAAAGGAAACCGCGCGAAAGCCGTCGAAGGGCTGCAACGCGCGATCAAATTAGCGCCGGATTTTTATGAGGCGCAAAATACGCTGGGAATTCAATATCTCGCCTTGCAACGTTACGACGATGCGGAAAGCACGCTGCTCCGTGCGCGCGATTTGAGTCCGAAAGCGGCTGAGCCTTTGATCAATCTCGGAACGCTGTACTATCAGCGTGGAGAAACGCAAAGCGATGCCGGCCGGTCTGAAGAAGCGGCGGCTACATTCCAAAAAGCGGCGGATGTATTGGAAGAATCGATTCGCCGGAACCCGCTCTCCGCATCTGCGCACAGTTATTTTGGCGCTGCGCTATACAAACTTGGTTCATACGACCGCGCCGAAACGGTTCTCAACCAAGCGCTCGAGCTGGATGCCGAGCAACATAACGCCCGTCTGATGCTGGTCAACGTCTACACGAAATCGTCGCGGTATAGCGAAGCCTTGGAGCAGACCAACATCTTCCTTGCGAAAAATCCGAAGGCGCCGCAACGTCCCGCGCTAGAAAAGATCAAAGAACAAATCGAAAAGGCGTTAGCGAAGTAGGCGCCGGCGTTTCGCACCGCGGAGCGGTGCTAGGAAATTAGCCAGGGGTACGCGTTTTTGCGTACCCCTGGAATACGTCGACAACTCAGGAATCCGCACCCTGAAGGGGTGTCGAGGACTCCTCGCACCCTTTCAAGGGTGCAGCTGTTTTTGGTTTCAGACAACCGGGGGTTGCGCTCGCTCCCGCTCGCTTAACCCCCGGCTAATTTCCTGACACGCCTCCGGCGTGCAATACCGTTCCGCGGTGCGGGTTGTATTAATTGGGCAGCGGCGCTTTGCCATCCAATGTGAAAACCAGCAGCTTGGGCGGGAATGGTGAAGAACGAATGAAAAGATCCATCGGCCGCATCATTGGAATGCTGCATGTGCCCGCCTTGCCGGGCTCTCCGCGAAACGAACTCGACTTTACTGCGATCGTGGATTGGGTCTTGAAAGATGCCGCTGCAATGTCGGCTGGAGGTGTCGATGCACTCCTGCTCGAGAATTTCGGCGATGTGCCGTTTTATCCGGGCAGTGTGCCGCCGCATACCATCGCGTTCATGACCGCCATCGGCCGCGAGGTGAAGCGTGGCTTCGATCTGCCGTTGGGGATCAACGTCCTGCGGAATGATGCGGAGAGCGCGCTCGCCGTGGCATCAGCGGTGTTGGCGGAATTTATCCGGGTGAACATCCACACTGGCGCAAGAGTGACCGATCAGGGCCTGCTCCAAGGATCGGCACATGAGACGCTGCGCTACCGAAGAATGCTGGGCTCGGATGTGCAGATTTTTGCGGATGTCGATGTGAAACATTCCGCGCCGGTAGCCGTGCGCGGATTGCGCGAGGAAGTGGAAGAACTGGTGTCGCGCGGTTGTGCGGACGCCGTCATCGTGACTGGCTCGGCTACAGGAAACGAAACGGCGCTCGAAGATTTAAAGGAAGCGAAACGAGCTGCCGGTGCGATTCCTGTATTTGCGGGCAGCGGTGTCCATGTGGAGAACGTTTCTGCGGTGCTCGAGATCGCAGACGGCGTGATTGTGGGTACGGCGCTAAAGCGGGATGGAGTTACCGCGAACCCGGTCGAGCTCGAGCGCGTGCGGGCTCTCGTGGAAGCGGTACTGTAGGGGCGGTGTGTGACGGTCTGTGACCGCCCACGGAGTTTGGCCATTCTTGCGCACGCCGGAGGCGTGCGAGTAAATTAGCCGGGATTACGCGCACATTTTTTGTGCGCGTACTCCCGGGTAACGACCGACGAAATGCGCACCCCGGCAGGGGTGCGAGGAATCCGCGACACCCTTTCAGGGTGCGGATGTCCTTGGTTTCAGGCAACCGGGGGTTGCGCTCGCTCGCGCTCGCTTAACCCCCGGCTAATTTCCTGGCACGCCTCCGGCGTGCGCAAAAGTGATAGGATTGCGCGCGATGAGGCTTGGTATTCGGAGCGCGATAGCAATTGCGGCGATTGGCGTGGGCGCCGTCACCGCCTCGCTGTCAGTTGGCAAGCCACAGCAGGTGCAAGGCAAGGAGACGTCCAGCGATCAGCTCGAGGTGCTTCAGCTGCGGCCGAACTTCTACATGATTGCCGGCGCCGGCGGCAACATCGGCGTTCAGGTCGGAGTCGATGGTGTGGTGATTGTTGACGCGGGCTCGGCCTCGCAGGCTGATGTTGTCATCGCAGCCATCAAGAGAATCACGACGCAACCCATCCGGTATGTGATCAATACCAGCGCTGATCCTGATCATGTCGGCGGAAACGAGATGATCGCGAAAGCCGGCCAGACGCTCTTCACCCAAGGTGGCGGCGCCGGAGTGGCCGCGGATTTCCTCGGGGGCGGAGCGTCCATTCTTGCCGTCGAACAGGTGCTGACCAGAATGAGCACGCCAGGTGGACAGGCTCCGCCGTTTCCAGTGGCCGCGTTGCCGACAGAAACCTTTAATCAGCCGCGAAAGTACATGTACCTCAATGGCGAAGGCATCGAGGTCCTGCATCAACCGGCAGCGCACGCCGATGGCGACGCGATTGTGTTCTTTCGCCGTTCAGACGTTATCGTGGCCGGCGACGTCCTGGACACCACGCGCTTTCCGGTAATCGACATCGCGAAAGGCGGCACCGTTCAGGGCGAGATCGCAGCGCTGCGAAAACTGGTCGATACGGCGATTCCATCAGTGCCGATCGTCTCGCGCGAGGAAGGCACGCTGATCATCCCCGGGCATGGTCGCGTGTGTGATCAGCTCGACGTGGTGGAATACCGCGATATGGTCACCATCGTTCGCGATCGCATTCGGGACCTGATAAAGCAGGGCCTCACATTGGAACAAATTAAGGCAACATCACCAACGCGAGGCTACACGCGCCGGTACGGTTCGGAAACCGGTCCTTGGACCACGAACGATTTCGTCGAGGCGGTGTATCGCAGTCTCGTTCAGAAAGGGCAGTGAGAGTGGGTTGTCTAATTTCGCAACGCCTTTCGGTGATCGCGATGCGGAAGAAGATGAAATGATTCATCGGCCATCGGCCGTCGCAAATTTCGTATGCCTGTGGTTTGCCGCGCTTCTGCTTACGTCCAACCTACACGCACAGGATCAGGTATTCGACCACTCTAATGATTCACGCGTCTGGCTGTCCGGCCAGATCAATTTGATCCACCAGCAGCATCCGAGTTTTTTCGCGAAATATACCGGCGCCAACAGTCTCCGACCGGAGCGCGAGAAGGCGACCTCGCGAGTGTGGACGCTTTACACGGGCGCTCGAATCACAAAATCCACCGAGATCTTGTTCGATGTCGAAAGTGCCGGTGGCCGCGGTATTAGCGACGCTTTGGGTCTAGCGGGTTTCACGAATCTGGACGTTGTCCGTAATCCCACATTGGGCTCGAAGCCCTATCTTGCGCGGCTGCTGTTTCATCACATGATTGGACTGGGCGGGGAAGTCGGCCGCGCAGAACGCAATTTCCTCTCGATGATGCCGGAGAAACCCGAAAAACGAATTGAAATGTATTTTGGAAAACTGTCGATCGCCGATTTTTTCGACATGAACTCGGTCGGTAGCGATAGCCACCTCCAATTCATGAACTGGACGATCGACAACAACGGCGCATACGATTACGCTGCCGACA
>QHXA01000378.1:917-5185 GCA_003222755.1 Acidobacteriota bacterium | reverse complement strand
AAACACAATAAAGTTGGTGGAATGCGCTAACTCTTCGTGGTTCCCGCGACTATTTTGCAAAGAGCTTAACGAGCGACCGACGCCCTCCGGGAATGTGCCGTACGGGTCGATCGTGTAGTGGTGGCGGCTCGCCGGCGCGTGGACGACTTCCGCGGCCTTCCTCCCAGCATCCCATTCCGCCGTGATGACGCGGCTTTTCGCTTAGATCGTACCGAACCACGACACGCCGGGCAGAACGAAACCAAGTCGATCTTGTGGACCTGACACTTTGCCATTGTTTAAAACCTCCTCAATGGACCCAATCATTTTAACTCTAACGTGCTTGGATCCCATTTCAAGAGGGTGCAATTTGACTTCCGCCCGCAATTTGAGTGCGGCTTATAATGGATTTGAGGAATTACCATGAGTTATCAAACTGACGAGCCGATTAAGCTGACTCGCGATTGCCAGGTCGTGGCCGTTCCGGCGGGCCACACGTTGATGCTGCCGCAAGGAACGGAAGTCATGATTACGCAATCGCTCGGGGGATCGTACACGCTGCTGGTACCAAGCTATGGCGGCTTATTCCGGCTCTCCAATCGGGATGCCGATGCTATTGGTCGAGAGCCTCGTATGGCCGAAGCCGGCCCGGGTTCAGGTCAGGCGTTGATCGGTGAAGCGCTCGAGACGGAAGTGTGGAACTCGTTGAAGACTTGCTTCGACCCGGAGATCCCCGTCAACATAGTTGATTTAGGACTCATCTACGATATGCAGATTACGCCGTTGCCGGATGGTTCTCGCGTGGAAGTCAAAATGACTCTGACGGCGCAAGGCTGCGGTATGGGCGGTTCGATTGCAGCGGATGCGAGAAATAAACTCCTGGACCTTCCAGGCGTAGTCGAAGCAGATGTGCAGGTGGTCTGGGATCCGCCGTGGACTCCGGATAAGATTTCGCCTGAAGGGCGCGCGCTATTGGGAATTCATTAATGCCGAAAGCTTGGAAGGTTCTCGTCGGAATCGGGTTTCTAGCGCTCATCGGTTTCATCATCTATTCTGCGACGGGACTTGCTCGGGTGAGCTGCGAAGTTTGTGTGGAGTTCCACGGAAGGACATCCTGCCAACCTGCGGCCGGCACCACTCAGGATGAAGCCGTGAAGACGGCCGAGGGTATCGCCTGCAGCGAATTGGCCTCAGGACGAACTGAAAATATTGCATGCGAGCGTACGCCGCCGAAAAGCGTAGCGTGTAAGTAGACGAACATGAGCGATGCGCTTAAAGGGCTCCAGATTCTCGTTGTGGAAGACGACGACGATACGCGAGAACTTTTGAGGGTTCTCCTCGAAACCGAAGGGAGTGCGGTGACCGCCGCGGCTTCAGTTCAGGAAGCGCTTTCGGCCTACGACCAGGCGCGGCCCGATGTAATTGTCGCCGATATCGGAATGCCGGACTATAACGGCTACGCCCTGATCGGCCGCGTTCGCTCCCGAGATCGAGAGCGCGGAAACCTTGTTCCGGCGATTGCATTGACGGCCTTTACCACAGCTATCGACCGCGACACCGTCTTGTCCGCCGGGTTTCAGGTTCACATGCCAAAGCCCTTTGAGCCGAGCCGCTTAATCTCCGTGATCTCGGAACTGGCGGCTAAATACGGCCAAACCAGCCCAAATCCCTGACGTAATCTAAGCTGCTTTGCGAGAATCTGTCTCGGTTTCTGTTCGACTCGCTGGAGTCGCGGCCCTTCGCCTGGCATACAGGACTGAAATGAGGAATACGATACCGGCCGGCAACAGAGGGATAAACACCCAAACTGCAAAACCGAATATCGTCAAAACGAGGAATGCAGCTAGGCCAATGCCGAGTGCGACGATTTTGGCGGTACGTGCCACATAGATACGCTTGCATCTCAGGGGCCATCAGCTGCGGCGGCGAATGCGTGCAACCGCCGCCGATGCCTCTGGAATGCGCATCAGGAAAGTTGCCCCAAGAAAAATGAATCCATAGGGTCCAAGAATCAACACCGCTGCTACAGCTGGATGCAACGAGGGCAGCGTCAGTTTAACGAGCCAGGCAATGATTGCGCCTGCAGTCGCCGCGCTCCAAAGTTTGATGATGTAATCGGGAGCCAGACCGGTATGGCCGATGCGTGAGTTCAGAGTGCGGCGCAACAGCAGCATTTCGACCCATCCGGCGATTCCTGCCGATGCTGTCAGCCCCGCTGCACCCCAGACCACTGGAATTCCCAGGGCGCGCGGCAATGGAACGGCGAACAGGTAGCCGAGTACAGTTGTCAGTCCGACGCGCACGAGCGCATATCGCAGTGGTGTGCGCGTGTCTCGCAGCGCGTAATAGGCGGAGGAGTACAAACGACCCAGCGTCGATGCCAGTAAGCCGACTCCGGAACCGGCGAGAATTCCCCAAACGTACAACGCATCGGAATGACTGAATCGTCCAGTCTGGAGCAGCGCCGCGGCAACCACATCTCCCAATGCAATAAATGCCATGGCCGACGGTATGACGAAGAATGCGATTTGGCGCAATCCCGCGTTCAGCCGCTGTCGAACCGTGCTCGAACCGGCGGGATCTGCACCTAGCGCGCCTGCCATCGCCGGTAATTCCGCCGCAGAAACTGAAATGCCGAACAGACTGACAGGAAGTGTGTAGAGGAGTTGAGCATTCGTCAGTCCAACAACGGCGCCTGTCGGAAGAAGGCTCGCAATCAGCGAATCGATATAAGCGCTGACTTGCACCACACCACGACTCACGAAAACCGGCACAAAATTGCGGACCACCGTTTTCACGTGATCCGATCCGGTATCGAATGCGAATTTCAAATCCGGCGCGATCCGGAGCACGACCGGAAGCTGAACGGTAAACTGCAACGCGCTTCCGGCGACTGAACCCCACGCCAGCGTGATGGCCAGCTGAGGCAGCGTCGCGCCGCCGTAGACGATCAGGGTTACGATCATCGCGGCGTTCCACATCACGGCGGCAGCGTACGAGAGAAAAAATCGGTGATGGCTGTTCAGAACGCCGAGACACCAGGCTGATAGCACAAGCAATCCCGCACCGGGAAAGAGGATGCGCACAATCTGAATCGTCAACTCTCGCTTGACTCCCGCAAAACCGGGCGCAATCGCGTCAATGAGCAGCGGCGTCGCGAGCACTCCCAGAAGAACTAGCGCCGATACCAGCAGTGCCAGAATCGAGGCCACCGCCCCCGCGACGCGGTCTGCTTCGCGGCGATCCGCGCGCGCAAGCAGCGAGGCATAGACCGGAATGAATGACGCCGATAACGCGCCTTCACCGAACAAATTTTGGAGGAAATTGGGAATCCTGAAACCGGCCGCAAACGCATCCCCTTCGTCGGACAATCCGAAGTAATAGGCGAACGCGCGCGCGCGCACCAGCCCGGTCAGCCGGCTGACCAAGATCCCCGCTGCGACTAATACTGCCGATCGGCCGGTGCGTGGAGAAGCCTTTTTCATGCGTTGTGCGGAGTGGTTGCTGTAGCGGCGCTCTATGAGCGCCGCGCACCGCGAAGCGGTGCTGGGAAATTAGCCAGGGGTACGCGTTTTTTGCGTACCCCTGGAATACGTCGACAACTCTGGAGGCCGCACCCTGAAAGGGTGTCGCGGACTCCTCGCACCCTGCCGGGGTGCGATTCTTGGTACGCCTCAATACCAGGGGTACGCAAAAAACGCATACCCCTGGCGAATCTTCTCGCACCGCTCCGCGGTGCCCCGGCGCGCTCTATGAGCGCCGACAATGCAACGAGGTGCGAGATCGATGGCCTTATAGACCGCCCCTACAGCTGCAATCTTCCTTATGGCTACACGCAGCGCATATAATACGCGCACCGCCACTACATCGAGGAGAACAGCATGAAGTCGAAACGTAATGTGTTAATTGGTGTGACGTTCCTGGTGTTGCTTGCCGCGCTCGTTGCCGGCCAGAACGTGTTACGGAACCGGGCCGTGGCCGAGGCCGCTGGTGTGCAGGCCCCAATGTTTGAGGTCGATCCGTTG
Source organism: Acidobacteriota bacterium (assembly GCA_003222755.1). Taxonomy (GTDB): domain Bacteria; phylum Acidobacteriota; class Terriglobia; order 20CM-2-55-15; family 20CM-2-55-15; genus 20CM-2-55-15. The sequence goes on along the minus strand of QHXA01000378.1, from coordinate 1,181 downwards.
TGGCCCAAGCCGCTGCCGAGCCATTGGCTCTTGGGCAATACGATCGGCGTATCTGTCGACGCTCAAGATCACGTGTGGATCATTCATCGCGGCGGATCGCTCGAGCCGAAGGAAGTCTATGCAACGGCCAATCCTCCCGGCGCGTCGTGCTGCGTGCCCGCGCCGCCCATTCTCGAATTCGATCAGGCCGGAAATCTCCTCCGCCATTGGGGCGGCCCCGGTGAGGGTTACGAGTGGCCCGATTCCAATCATGGCATCACTATC
>QHXA01000378.1:0-881 GCA_003222755.1 Acidobacteriota bacterium | reverse complement strand
TGGCGGGAACGGTCGTGGCATGCCTCCGGGCGCCGCGCCTGCAGGCGCGCGCGGAGCGCGAGGTGCGGCCCAGGGCGCGGCTCCGAATGAAGGGCAGGTGGCGGGCGCTCTGGGTTATTTTCACGACAGCATGGTCATGAAGTTCACTCAGGATGGGAAATTCCTGATGCAAATCGGAAAGGTTGGAGCGAGCAAAGGCAGCAATGACGTCGAGAACCTCAGGTTGCCGGCGAAAATCTTCGTCGACAAAAATACGAACGAAGTCTACGTCGCGGATGGGTACGGCAACCACCGGGTCATTGTGTATGACGCGGACACCGGCAAATACAAGCGGCACTGGGGCGCTTACGGTAACAAGCCGGACGACACAAACCTCGGGCCATACAATCCCGATGCACCGCCTGCCCAGCAGTTCCGGAACCCCGTCCATTGTGCGGAGCTGACCAACGATGGTCTCGTGTATGTATGCGATCGCTCGAACGACCGGATTCAGGTTTTCAAAAAGGATGGAACCTTCGTGAAAGAATCCTTCATCGCGAAGCGCACGCTGGGCGACGGTTCCGTTTGGGATATTGCGTTCTCGAAAGATGCGCAGCAAAAGTACCTGTACCTGGTCGATGGCGCGAATGAGAAGATCTACATCATGCTACGCGATTCCCTCGAGATCCTAACGAGCTTCGGCGACGGCGGCCGCCAACCCGGACAGTTCTACGCCGTCCACAGCATCACGACCGACTCAAAGGGTAATATCTACACGACCGAGACGTACCGCGGGCAACGGGTCCAGCGATTTCTCTACAAAGGCCTCGGAACTGTAACGAAGCAAGACCAGGGCACGCTGTGGCCACGCAAGTGAGGCGAATATGAAGGCGATATGCTTT
>QHXA01000377.1:8577-12809 GCA_003222755.1 Acidobacteriota bacterium | reverse complement strand
CCAACTCCGCATTCAGCAGTGGCTGATCGACCATCAAACGGACATCGCACGCTACGCGCATGACGTCACATTACGCCTTGAACAACTCGGATCGAATCTGCCGTGGATCTTACTCGTGCCGGTGCTGGCAGTGTTCGTTCTGAAGGATCGCGCGAAGCTCGCAAGCTCAATCCTTCAACTGATCGGAGCCTCGCGAAATCGAGCCTTCCTTGAAAGCGTGATGCAAGACCTCGACACGATGCTTGCGCAGTACGTCCGAGCGCAGTTGCTGCTTTCATTGTTCGCGTTCATGGCTTACGGTGCATTTCTGTTGATCGTGCGCCTGCAGTATGCGTTGGCCGTTGCCGCCATCGGCGGTGTTCTCGAATTCATTCCATTCGTCGGGCCCTTGCTGACACTCGTGATACTCATCGCGATCTCATTTTTGACGGGGTACCCGCACTGGTTCACACTCGTTGCGTTTTGGCTTGTCTGGCGCGGCGTTCAAGATTACGTGAACATGCCACGTGTGATGGGCAAAGGGCTTGAACTCCACCCGCTGCTGGCGATTTTGGCTATCTTGGTTGGCGGCGAAATCGCCGGGGTTCTCGGAATTTTCCTCTCGATTCCTACGGTCGCCACTCTCCGGATTCTGTGGATGAACTGGAGTCGTCGCGCATCGATCCGGCAAGCCGCCTGACGATCGGCTCAGTTTTCTGTCGGGGTTTTCTGGATTTGATCGATCACCAGCACTTCTAACGGCGCCTTCCGCGGCGCTAGCGTGAGCCCTGCTTTTTTTAACGAGTTGAACAGCGAATCGTTCGATACGCCATCAATCAGGGCGAGCGCTTGAGGCGGCAGTACGACGCCGGCAGAGATCGCCGAACGGATCAACATCGCGGTCCTATCTTCAGGCGAGAGATCGAGCGTTAGGTCGTAATTCCCCTTGAGACCGGTCATATCGACGACCGGGCGGTCAAGGAACCGCGTCAGCATTTCGGCAAACGTTCCCATCGTGAGCCGTTTGCCTTCCAGTGTGGTCCGGCCAAGCGTGAAGTACGACCCATTTCCAAAACTAATCGTCGCACCCGCATCGTTGCCACCCGCGGCAATGTTGAGGGCACCGGTGTTGCCGGCATCGGAGTTTCCATCGGATGCGGACTCCGTAATCTTCAAGCCGGTCTTGGCGACCTCGAGCGCATAGACTGGAAACTCCTTCATCTCGCGATGCATCTTCATCTGGAATCGCTCGGCGAGTAATGCCTGCAGCATCACCGGAACGTCTGACTGCGCGGCTCCATCCGGGAGCTTGGCAGCAATGTCGAACCTTTGTGATCCAAGCCAGTCCGGACCAACGATTTGATTAAGCTTCACGCGATATGCCAGTCCGATGTAGTCCTTCAATGAAAGATACGTGATACGGACTTGCGCGCCATCGATGTGCAATCCAACGTTAATCTGTGCGGGTGGAACGTCGCCGACAGGCCGGACTGACGCCACTTCGAATTCCCGGCGCGCTTGGCCGAAAGCAACAGCCGCAAGAATGCAGATAATGATGCTGCGAATCATCCGCATAATGTATCACCGCGTTTGCATGGCCAAAAGCGTTTACCGAACTTGTCTCAATGCGCTTCCTTCCTGACTGGTAAGCGCGGATAGCCGTCACGGTGCACTAATACATTCTCGTCGGATTTGGCGTGGCATCCGACGTTTTGGGATCGCGAACGGCCGCATGTCATTTGCGCGATGAAACGAAAGCGGTGTTCACAACGAAACCGTTTTTATCTCTTCCGAATTGGTTCAGTACGCGACGATATCCAGCGCTCAGGCTCAGCCGCGGGATCACTCCGACGCGGAAACCAACAGTCAAATCGATCGGGTCCTCCGCGCCAAACGTTGTATTTGGCGTGTGGCTGCCGAAGAACACTTCAGCGGTAGTTTCTCCAAGGAACTGAATGCGGCCGGTGCGCGGAATATTCCAGCCGAAGCCGAGTGGCGCCTCGTCTGCTAAACGAACCACACTGACATGGGCAGGTTGGTTGATGTGGCGGTAGCCGAGATTCCAATAGAGGCCGGCCACGTCGCGGATGTTTCGGCTGCCAATCGCATCGAAGCCAAATTGCAGATCGGCAGTTCCTGTTGGATGCAGTAGCAAATACTCGATGCCCTTGCGGATCGGAACGTCAAACTCGGATCGGACTGCGAGCCCGATTGGCGCGCCGGAAGATTCAGAGAGAACGCGAAACTTCAGCGCGAGCGACACCTGGCCGATTCCGCCGCCTTCGCGCACGAGACCGGCAAAGGGAAGTAAGTTGTAGTACCCGGCAGCTCCCGTTAGTATCCCGTCGGCAGCGGGCGGAAATCGTAATTGCGCCATTCGGCTGCTTCCAGAGACGCGCTCGGTAGCCAGAGGCAGCGCACCGGGAGTTCGGTTGCCAAACAATCCAAGCGCCTGCTGACCAAAGCTCAACTGCTCGGCTCGCCCCACGAGCACGCGCCTGTTCGCTTCGAGAACAGCGCCGAATTCCAAGCGGTCGGTGATTCCCACAGATGCCGTAAAGCGTATCGTGCTGATCGTAAGATATCCTGGATTCCGGTTGATCCTGTCGTACGACGCGGACAAGGATTCCTGCCGGGCAGCTAGAGTATCCGCTGCAAAAACTTTCCATACCCCGGTGCTGCCTAAAACGCCCGGTGTTGGTTCGGACAATGCCGAATCATTTGGAGATTGTGCCCACGCCGCAGCTGGTGGAAGCAACAAACCCCACAAACAGAAAATTGACCAAGCGATTTTTGCTACGCGGATTTTTTCGCTCTCTCGGAATCGATGTTTTCCATTTCGCCTCGCGCACGCTGGCGTGCCTCATCCGTAACAGTTTCGGCGCCTCGAACCGGCCTGACGCAGAAGCGGTGATGTTCAGAGTACACTTTGGTGAATTCTGCGCCGAGAAAAAGAATTTGTGAGGAATAGTAGACCCAGGCCAGGATGACGAAAACGGACGCGGCCGCGCCGAAAGCTGAACCGATGCCACTGCGACCCAAATAAAATCCGATTAGCGATTTGCCGCCAGTGAAGAGGATGGCAGTGATGAAAGCGCCTACCCACACGTCATTCCAGCCGATGTGAACGTCCGGAACAACTTTGAAAATCGCAGCAAAGATCAAGACGACCAGCAAAAACGACGCGAGAGTATCTAGCGTATACCAGGCGAAATCAGCGCCTGGTAGGAGGTAGTGAAAATATGCGGTAATTGCTGCAACAGCAGCACTCATAAGTAATGAGACAAGGAGCAGAAAACTGACTCCGACTATCATCGCGAATGAAATCAGTCGCTGTTTGAGGAAATCGCGTATAAAGTGTCCGGGCTTTGGCTTCACTCCCCATATTTGGTTGAGGGAGTTCTGCAGCTGGACGAAAACACCTGAAGCACCGAGAAAAAGAACGACGAGACTCAACACCGTCGCCGCTAACCCGTGCTCCGAGGAATGTACCGATTCAATGGCCGCCGTAATTGCAGTAGCTGCTCTCTCGCCGACGAGATCTCCAATCTCTGAACGCACATATGAAAGACTGTCTCCGCGATAGAAAAAGCCGCTGATGGCGAGAACAATAACCAGGAGTGGGGAAATCGAGAAGCTGGCGTAGTAGGCGAGCGCGGCGCCCAGTGGCAAAGTGTTGTCGGTGTTCCACGCTGCCAGAGCTTTCTTTAGCAATTCCCAACCGTGACCGAACCTCATGTTTTACTCCGGGGCAATACGAACATTGCCAGCAGATCGCGATCCAAATTCGACGGGGAAGATAAATTCCACTATTGAAAGGTTGCGCGCGACCTCTTCCCAAACGCTTTGGGACGTGCAATAGTGAATTACTACCCAAAAATTCACTGGAGGAAGCGGTCGTGACGAAAAGGAAAAAGACGGTCCTGATCGGACTCGGCATGTTTGCCCTGCTGAGTGTCATGGCCGTGCTTGTGGCAGCATCGCTTTTGGCGAAACGGTTCGAACCTTACATTCGCGAGCAGGCAATCTTGTATTTGCACAATCGATTTGACAGCGATGTTGAACTCGCTGCTCTTCGCGTGCGGATGCCCAAAACGTCACCCTTACGTCTACTGATGACCCGCGGCCGCGGCGCCGTGGCACGTGTGGAAGCCGAGGGACTACTGCTGCGTCACAAAGGGCGTCGTGACGTACCGCCGATGTTCGCAATGAAAGGGTTCAGTTTTGAGGTTGATCTGGGAACACTCTTCGAT
>QHXA01000377.1:6623-8525 GCA_003222755.1 Acidobacteriota bacterium | reverse complement strand
CCTCGGCGGAAGCACCCCTCGGAACGAAAGAACGCAAACGCAGGACGGCTCATCGCGACCGGGCGTAATCATTCAGGAGGTGCTCCTCACAAACTCTACTCTGGCAATTCTGCCGGCAGAGGAAAAGAAGGTTTCCCTTCAGTTTGATTTGCATCGCGTTCGACTCGAATCCGTGGGCGTCGGCGTCCCCATGAAATACGATGCGGAGCTGACCAACGCGAAACCGCCCGGCGAGATTGTCAGTCAAGGCAACTTTGGTCCTTGGGTAGGGAGCGAACCAGGAGCTACAACACTCGATGGGAAATACGTATTCGATAAGGCGGACCTCGGTGTTTTTTCCGGAATCGCGGGGATACTCCACTCGGAGGGGCAATTCACGGGCAGCCTCGATTCCATCAGTGTGCGTGGTCAGGCCTCTGTGCCGGACTTTCGCTTAACAATGGCTGGAAATCCTGTACCTCTATCGACGCGCTTCGAAGTCCTCGTTGACGGAACCAATGGAAACACGATCCTGCGGCCAGTGGTCGGTACACTGGGCAAAACGACTTTCACGACCAGCGGCGGGATCATCAAGCATGAAAGGGACGCGGCCCGCACCGTGAGCCTCGACGTCTCAATGCCCAAAGGCAACCTTCAAGATCTTCTGCGCCTGGCCATGAAGGGGCCATCCTTCATGGAAGGAGTGATCTCACTCAAGACGAAGATCGACATTCCACCGCTGACCGGCAGGGTTCGTGAAAAACTGCTGTTGGATGGTGAGTTCCAACTCTCGCAAGGCCGGTTTTTGCGTTCCTCGATTCAGGACCAGATCGACATGTTGAGTCGCCGGGGGCAAGGTCAACCGAAAAACGAAGACATTGATGAAGTCGTGCACGAAATGCGAGGTGCATTCCGCCTCAACAACGAGATGATGACATTTAAATCGCTGTCATTCGCAGTGCCTGGAGCCGCTGTCGACCTGGCGGGTGGCTATGATCTCAATGCTGACGTGCTCGATTTTCATGGCACATTGAAGTTGCAGGCCAAAGTCTCGCAGACGATGACGGGTTGGAAACGAGTGGCTCTGAAACCTGTTGATCCCTTCTTCTCGAAAGAAGGCGCAGGGACTTTTCTACGCATCAAAGTGGTGGGTACTGCTAGCGAACCCAAATTCGGTCTCGACCGCGGAAAGAAGCCTCAAGAGGAGAAAAAGACCGAGCAGGAGTCGGCGGTTGATTCGCGACGTCAGGAGAAAAACAATGGCAACGAAACAGGGCGACATCGGGTTGCTCAATGAGCCGATCGCACAAGACTTGCTTCGGTCCACGATTCCGGCGCGCTTTGCGTACGTCTGGCACGACGGGACACCCAGGGTCATACCGATTTGCTTCCACTGGAACGGTAAGCAGATCGTGTTGGGAACTCCACTGACAGCACCGAAAATGAAAGCGTTGGTGAAGAATCCGAAGGTGGCGTTAACCATCGATACGGATACCTACCCGTACAGGGTTCTGCAGATCAGAGGCACCGCGAACTTCGAAACCGTTGATGGACTAGTTCCCGAATACGCACAGGCCGTACGGCGCTACCTCGGCGACGAACAGGGACAAGCCTGGATCGAGCAAGTGAAGAAACTGTTTCCTCGAATGGCACGAATCTCAGTTACTCCGGAATGGGTGAGCATCATCGATTTCCAGACACGCTTCCCAAGCGCTATAGAAGCCGCCATGTCGCGCACGTGAAGGCGTGCCCGTTATCTGGACTGTGAAGGCGCAATGGCCGCTTGCAAGGCCACAGATGCAGTGTCCCAAGCGATCCGTTCTTGTTCGAGCCGGACCCGAATTCCCCATTGGTGTCGCTTCAATCCTTGATAAACGAATCGCTCCGCATCGGCCAGTAACGGTAAGTCTTCGCTGGAACACT
>QHXA01000377.1:6028-6519 GCA_003222755.1 Acidobacteriota bacterium | reverse complement strand
AACCCATGCGTATCGATGTCGCCCCAGTAGATGCACCGCGCTCCTCGCAGCCACGTCATGCGGGATAGCACTTCGACGTCATAACCAAGCCGCATGAACACCACGGATTCAGGGATATCATCGAAGGCCAAGCCGGTTTGCAAATTCTCAACAATGAATGCATGACGGACCGGCATATCTAACTTGGCAAGCTCGTCTGCTGGAGCACTAATATCACCGATTCCACCGACATATTTCCGAATGTCCTTATCGAGGATGCGTACACGTACGAGGTACGGTGTCCGTCGTAAGCCGCAGCATTCAAAAAAATCTGCTGTTGTGTTTGTGTCCGTGCTGAGCGTTGCAAAGAGATCGCCGATGAGGCCTTTTCGATTTTCAAGCCATTTGGTGTCGACGCCGGCAATAGGCAACTGGCGCGGGTATAAACTGGATCGCGGATTCGCCTCGAGCCAGCCGAGGATTGCTTCGATACGTTGGATCTCGGTATCTGT
>QHXA01000377.1:3915-5972 GCA_003222755.1 Acidobacteriota bacterium | reverse complement strand
CATCTTGAAATTAATTGAAGGTAATGAGAACACGCCTTCCGCCAGCGCGTCGTCTCACCCAAACAGGCCGCGACTTCTTGCGCTGTTCGCAGAAGAAGTTGCTCTGGGAGACGCTGTATGCCTAACCTATGCCACCGCCGCTCCGACCAGACGATTTCTCCAACGCCAGTCCAAGCCTGCCATTCAGCTATCCAGCCTCGGACCGCATCCGCGTCTTGTTCAGCTTCTGATTCCGTAGGGCAACCCAGAGAAAAGACCAACGGCCAGTGTCCTTGATCGACGAGCCACTTGCGGCGCTGGTTGAGGTAACGCTTCTCGATCGCGGTACGCAGCTCTTCAGGGAACTGCAATCGATGTCTTCCCATGTGTGTTCTCAGGAAGCTTCAAACGTTGCTGATCGCCGTCATATTCAATCGACAGGGCGGCAGAATGCCGGCGCTCGGTGATATGGATGAAGCAGGCCCCGCCAATAAATGGTTCGATGGTCATCACCGACTTTAGCGGCGTTGCTACAATCATCTGAAAACCGAAATTTACAAAGATGTTCATCGCAAGCGCAGTAAATTCGTGGTCGGCTTTCTCGAAAGCTTCGTCTAAGACGACCGGTGCATACATCGGCACATTGTGATCGGCCCCGCCCAATTGATATCGCAATGCCGCAGCCAGGCAGGTAGTCGCAAGCTTTTCTCGTTGCCCACCGGATTTTCCGCCGCCGCCCCGGTAAACTTCGATATCTCGCCCATTGTCGTCGATCTCTCGTGCGATAAATTCCACATGCTGCCGGACGTCCAGGACGGATTGCCGCCATCGCCGCTGTTCCGGCTCCTGGCTTCCGAGTCTTTCCACGATCTGCCGGAGAACTACAAATCGGGCTTCGGCATTTTCGCGGGTATCCGACCAGGCGTGGCTGAGTGCCAGCTGTAATTGCGATCTGAAGTCTCGAACTTCCTGAAGGTGCCGGTCATCGGCATCGATGTGCAAATACGTTCCAGAATTAAATTGCGCATGCTTCAGACTTTCATTCACCAATTCAATCCGTTCGAGAATAGCCTTCCGTTCCTGATTTAGATGGGACGAGAGCGCGGCCAGGTTTTGATGACTCTGATTCTGCAACAATTCAAAAAACCGTTGCTCATAGCCCGGCAGCCCATCCGTTTCCAGGCGTTGAAGTTTCGAGAAGAAATCATGCGCGCTAGCCAATGTCGAGTCGAGGTCTGCCGCGTCAGCCGGCCATTGGCGTTTGAAGGCGCCGAACCGATTGACGATGGACGTTTCACATGTATGAATGTCCGCGCCCATCGCCTCAATTTCGTTGGCCAACTCCTGCACAACGGCCGTGGTCGTTTTATCAAGGTTATCGAGTGAAAGCTCGTGGCTACACGCAGCAAACCGTGCATCAAGAAGTTCGTTTTGTTCTCGTGGCAGCGGTACGAGCGCGGGATCATTCTGCAGGCCCGACAACTTGCGCTGTTGTTTATCGAGATCTTCTGTAACACGTTGCAGGCTGACTTTGGCGCTCTGCAGTTCTTCGTCCGCTGCTTTCAGGTGTTTTTGGGCGTCCTGGATCTGGTGGGCAATAGTTTGCAACGCCAGATTGCCCTCACGCACATTCTTTATTTGGCGATCGATCGTTGAGATCCGATCCAGCAACGGCGCTATGTCGATATCTTGCCAGTGAGTATTCGCTATGATCTGGCATTCCAGCACGCGTATCTTCCGTTGTTGCTCTCTTTCGGATAAAGATCTGAGTTCTCGATCGAGTCCACTGATAGCCTCGGCTTGTTCGTGCGCCTGCCGCACGAATAAAGCGAGCTTTTCCCGGTTGTCGAAGCCGAGAACCCAATAACGGCGATCGTCGATTCTGTGCCGGTCGTCCTTTTCGTGGCGCGTCCGGTTATGGCGGACTTGACCTTCTCGCGTTAGAGCTCTTTCTGTACTCCTGAACGCTTGAAGGTTTTCAACGCAGCCATAATCAAATCGTTGTTTGAGTTCAGTTTCAAGCCATTCCGCAAAACCGCCTTCCTTAATTCTGACTTTGCGGATCAGCGAATTCATCG
>QHXA01000377.1:1374-3836 GCA_003222755.1 Acidobacteriota bacterium | reverse complement strand
ATTAACATGATTCGAAAGAGAGGCGTAGTGAGCCTCATCGACAAGTAGAGAAAGCGCAAAACCGTGGAGAACACGTTCTATCGCTCCTTGCCAAGGCGATTCTTCAGATCGAACTTCGATGAGTTCACCTACAAAGGGCAAGGCCGATTCGGATAATCCCAGAGCGTCCGCCATGCTGCGGCGAAGATCGAGCATTTCAGCAGGTATGTTTGAGGTCTGCCGTTGCAAGGCTTCTACTTCTCTCCGTGTCGAAGAGAACTGCGCCTCCAGTTCCTTCTTGCGCATGATGATGTCGTCGCGTTTCGCTTCCGCTGCACTGCTGGTTTCCTGCCAATCCTCGATCTCCTGACGCGCATTCCCAACCAATTCTGCAAAGGGTTGAGGAAGCTCAGGGAAGGACCAGCCGAGCTTCTCACACGCTGAAGCGAATTGTTTTCTCTTCTGCCACCTTTCGTCACGCCGCCTCTCTAAGCCGTTTTTCTCCTCCTCCCATTGCTCGATTCGATCGCCACCCATTTCCCGATGTTGTTGGTTGAGATCATCGAGTGCTCGCTTTTCATTAATCACGACGTGTTCGCAATGTTGGACTTCGCTGCTGAGCCCATCCGCTTGTACGGAGAGTGACTTGATATGCTGCTCGAGAAGCGAGATCCGCCGCGTCTCGCGATAACAGTTAACGTTGCGTCTCAGTTCTGCCAGGTTGCTCCGTTTGAATTCGAGCATCTGTAGACGTGTGTGCTCATCCCGGGCAGGCTTTAGCGTTTGTACCTGTTCGCGAGCGGTGACCACCGCTTGATGGGCCGCGTTGAGCTCGGCGAACTCCGATACGAGTCTTTCCGCCGCTTCGAATGTTGCTGGCCTATCAAGCATGAATTCGCGAAGAAACGCGTTCAGGTCTCCCAGAGTCTTGGCGGACTGAGTCTTGTGCAAAAGCCTCAGTGCCATTTCACTTTCGATTCCCAACAGGCGTCGAAATCGCTCAGCGTACGGCCCGAATTCATCGCGTGCAAAAGCGTCGGGAACGGATTGTTTCAGCTTGCGAATATCGAAATTGGACCGTCCGAAGTCTTCTAATTCGCGGAGGTCTAACGGGCGCTGAAAGATCAGATAGTAACGTCTGACGTCGGTGCTCGCTGTCGTATTTCCACGCAACCAGAACAGTTGTGCGAGCACAATTGTCTGGTCAAGACCATTGGAATACGACAAAGCCAAGGCAGACCATGTGGTGGTGGTCCGGAGATAGCGAAGCACGATCTCTCCCGATTCGTCGTCTTTCTGCTCTGCCCACGCGCCGCGAATATAGCTGATCAAGTTCCTGTCGCGGCGATCCGACTCACGAGCTGCAGCATTGAAATCCATCCACCGCGGGGGCACCAAGAGCGCAGTAAATGCATCCAGCAGAGTGGACTTGCCGGAGCCCGACGGCCCGATAAACAGAAATCCACGCTCGGCAATCGGAATATCATGCAGTCCTGAAAACGTGCCCCAGTTAAAAACCTGCAATTTGCTGACACGAAACTGCTCGCGCTCAGCCGAAGCTGCTTTTGGTGATAACCAGTTCATAAACCTGTTTCCTCGTCAGACTCGGCAGGTTCGGTTTGCGATGAGGTCGTTGCCAGCGCCATGCTCTTGTAGTGCCGGCTCAACATCTGAATTTGTTCGGCAGAAAACAGCAATTTCAAAGTTGGAGAGATTTCAAGCCGATCGTCGGTCGATCGGAGTTGTTGCAGGATTCTGTATTTTTTAATCTTTTCGATCGACGCATTGAGACGTTTTATGAAGCCCGCACGGTCTGTATTAGCCGCGGTCTCGTAAAGCGTCATGTGTTCCTTGATCTCGTCGATGCTGATGACTGCTCGTCGTCCTTGTGCGTCAGCCTGTATCAAGAGCTGCCGCAGATACAGTAGAAGGACCGAGTCTATGAAAGTTAGTTGTACGCGTCGCAGTAGTGTCGGGACTTCTAAATCACCGACGTCCGCCTGGCGTGTGAACGCCACTTCGAGATCTCGATCAATGACTAAATCCAGGAAAAGCTCTGACAGACGAACACGAATCACCCTTTCATCGCGTAGTAAGACACTCCAGAGTTTGGAATGCCGCCGGCCATCCAGAAAAGGCCCTGCAAGGAGTTGCACGAGTACCCGCCGCGCCTCGAGTGATATCTCGCCGGTATCACCGATGAAGAGAGTGTTCTGCGCACCTTCCGACTCAACCGTGGTGTTTTGATCAAGCTGCGGACGATCATTTGCTTCAGACCAATTCATCGAGCCGCTCCTTGAGAAAGTAGATGACTGGGATTCGAGCTCGCCGGAATTGCTGATCTGCACCTACCCACGCCACTGTTTCCGTGCCGTCAGTTCGTAGTCCATACCGAACGCCAAGTGTCACATATCCGACGATGCTTCCAAGTCCTTGCGAGGCAGGAAATTCATCAAGAACCTGAGCAATTGATGCCTGTGATT
>QHXA01000377.1:0-1327 GCA_003222755.1 Acidobacteriota bacterium | reverse complement strand
ACCGGAAATCAATTTCTGATTGCGCGACCAATTCGCTGATTTGTTCCAAGCCGATTGCGGCCGCTTCGCCATCGATCATATCGGCGCCAACCGCTTGCATTGAGGGGTCATACAAGACCCATTGAGAAACGCAGCGAATCCTGCTGCTGGTCAACTGGAGCGTGTAGTCCAAAGTCGCGGTCGCACTAACTTGGTCTTTAATCGTTAATGCGCTGCGTTGAGCTTCTTTCAAAAGCTGGTTGAGCCGGCGATGCTCCAAATATTCCTGGCTTTGCACGAATTGTTTGAGACTGCGGGCGAAGTGTTGCAATACTTCGTGGACCATTCCGCCCTGTTCCAGCAACGTTCGTGTAAGCCGCAGCATAAAACGTCTGTCATGTGAATCGAGCTGGTCGGCAAACCCGCGAGACATCACCTGGTCTAGCGCCTCCTCTAAAGTCGAACTCTGCTCCGGGTCAGTCAACAGCTTCCAGAATGCTGCGAAAGTCCGGCCTGCTTCGCTCTCACTGATCAAATCAACGCCGGCGAACAGCGCGTTCAGCACGTCGCCTCGATTGCCTTCATGATCGATGATATGTTCTCGAAGACTTCGGTTGAGTTGCTCGAATTCATCACGCACCCGCCGGAAGTCTCCTGTGAGATCACCTGATAATCCGATAATTTCGCGGATACGTTCCAGTGCCCGGTCTTCAGACAGTGTTCCTAATTGGCCCTTCTGAATCGCTTCGATTTCGCGCTGTAATCGCTGCTGCTCTGCTATCAATGAAGCCACTCGCGTTGTAGGGTTAGGATCGCTCTCCTCTGCCAACCTAACGAGCTGTTGAATGACCGCTGCCAAACGGCTTTCTGTTGCAGCCGTGCGTGGTTCGACCATAGCCATCACGTAACGAATCGCAGAAGCGGCAGCCGAAGTGAGTTCATACTCTTCCTCTTCTGCTCCGGCTGGAAACCGTCTTTCCAGGTATCCGCTTGCCAACCAATCAGCGATATAACGCTCCGCGGTCTGCGGGAAGTCTTCGCCACGTGCGCGAAGTTCCTCCAGACTCCGGCTGATTCGCTCATGAAAAATCGATGAGGGAATACTTCGCTGAGTTTCGAGAAGTTCTGTTTGTAACAAAGCAATAACAGCCGGACCGTTATCAGCGGCTAACAGCCGCCAAAAATCTGACCAATTCTCAATTCCCAATTCTCATTGATCATCCGAGGGAACTGCGATCGCTGCTCCCTCGGATGATCAATGAGAATTGGGAATTGAGAATTGGTCAGATTTTGCTCGGGATCCTGGACACCAAACCTCACAATCGTCAACTCGAATCCGGTGTGCTAT
>QHXA01000376.1:3524-11484 GCA_003222755.1 Acidobacteriota bacterium | reverse complement strand
GATCCTCATACCTTCGAATGCCCCAGTAGACACCGACTATCAAATCGGATCGTCTGTTGTCGCCAATATCCTCCGGCATATCGGTGTGAAACCCAATGTGGGTCATGTTTGGATCAGTACGGATGGGCAATGGCAGAACGGGCCCGTCCGCGGATGCTGGAATAAACCGGCAGCCGAGTACATCGGACAGGCGGCGCGCGAGATGGCGCGTCGCCGGCGCATGCTGGAACTGGACTCGTTAATCGCTGAAGCCCAAACGTGCCTGGATGCGCTGATCATTTCCGTCGGCGAGTTGAATTGGCGTGATCGTGCGGCCCGAAGTGAGGCGGACGCGGCACCCATCGATGAGCCCGTGCGTGCCGCATATAGCCAGGCGCTGGCCGCTGCACGCGAGGTCGAGGCGTTCCGCCGCCGCCTGGCGGAATCCGAAGAACACCTAGAACGCAAGCAATCCCGGTTCGATGAGGCTACGAAAAAGCGCGATCAGACCGTAGTCGACCTGGGAATTGGCAATTGGCTTGATTCTCTGGATACCGTCGAAGCCGGGATATCCACCTATCGTCTTGCACTCTCTTCTTTCTGGCCGGCAGTCGAGTCCTTTCTCGACGCCAGAACGGCCACCCAGGCGGCCTGGACATGCTTGCAAGAAGCGGGAGCACGAGAACGCCGGCAGAAGGAGACCGTGGACCGCTTGGAACGCGCCGCCCTCGCCGCTGAAATCGCCTATGACACCCTGAAGGAAGCGGTCGGCGCCGACCTCGATCAGACTCTGCAGCGGCTCGAAGAAGCGCGGCGGCGACTCGACGGCTTACGCATCAAAGAAACGGAAACACGACAGCACCACCACGATACGGAGTTGGCCGTTACGCGCCTGGACGAGCGCCTGCGCAATCGGACCGAAATTCTAAACGTCCACACGGACCGCCGGGACACCGCTGCGTCAGCGCTGCATACTTTCGCATGCACCAGACTCTTGCAGCTTGCCACTCCCGGAATCGCCGACGAAGATGCGCTCACATGGTCGACCAGTCGCACCGTGGAAGTGGCTTTCGAGCTGGCATCCAGGTTGGATTCGATTGAATCCACCGACCCCGTCTGGGAACACCTTCAGAAATCTGTGCCGTTGCAGTTCAACGAGTTGATGCGAACGCTTTCGGCTCAGGGTTGCCAACCATCAGCGACATTTTGCGATGACGTGTTCGTGGCGACCGCAGTGTTTGCAGGTCGAGAGTGCACAATGGAGGAACTCCGGCACGCCCTTTACGACGAGGTCTCAGGCCGGCAGATGTTGTTAGATGCGCGGGAAAAGGAAATCCTGGAAAACCATTTGGCCGGTGAAGTATCAAGCCATCTCCACGAACTATTCAGTGCGGTCGAGGAGCAGGTCCAGAAAATGAACGTTGAGCTCGAAACCTGTCCGATGAGCACCGGCATGAAATTGCGTTTTGTGTGGCGGCCTGCCGAAGACGGTCCTTCGGGCTTGACCGAAGTAAGGCGGCGATTGATGCAGTCCACCGGCTGGTCGTCCGGAGATTGCGCATTGCTGGGTTCCTTTCTCCAACAGCAGATTCAGGCTGTGTGCTCCCAGATCGAAGGTGGAACCTGGCAGGAATGTCTCGCCGAGGCTCTGGATTACCGGAGGTGGCATTGGTTTGGTGTCGAGCGGTATCAGGACGGAGTCTGGAAACGCCTCACACGTCGAACTCACGGAACCGGCTCCGGCGGCGAAAAAGCCATTGCCCTCACGTTGCCGCATTTCGCGGCAGCCGCTGCTTTCTATCGAACCGCCGATCCCGTCGCGCCACGCCTGATCCTGCTGGATGAAGCATTCGTGGGTATCGATGCGGACATGCGAGCAAAATGCATGGGCCTGATCCATGCATTCGACCTGGATTTCATCATGACAAGCGAACGCGAGTGGGGCTGCTATCAAACGCTTCCCGGTATAGCCATCTATCAGCTTTCCACCCGGCCCGGAATCGACGCGATTGGCCTGACCCGTTGGGTTTGGAACGGCCAACACCGAGTTCTGAAACAAAACCTTGCGAGCGCAGAAAATCTCACGAGCCTGGTCGCGAGTGCGAAATGATTAGAGACGCATTTTGCGCACGCCGGAGGCGTGTCAGGAAATTAGCCGGGGTTAAGCGAGCGGGAGCGAGCGCAACCCCCGGTTGTCTGAAACCAAAAACAGCCGCACCCTGGAAAGGGTGCGAGGAGTCCTCGACACACCTTTAGTGTGCGGATTCCCGAACTGTCGACGTATTCCAGGGGTACGCAAAAAACGCGTACCCCTGGCTAATTTCCTTGCACCGCTCCGCGGTGCTGCCAGCCGCTACACGGCTGTGCGGTTCAATCAGAGCCTAATCAGCGATCTTCCTCAGATCTTCCATTCGATTGATTATGTCCTCTTCCGTTTTGACATCCGGTGAGAACTGAACATCGAGCACGAGTTCGGCCGCTCCGAGCTTTCGAGTGGAGTGGATGTCCTCCGCGATCTGTTCCAGCGTGCCCATGAACGCTGCACGATCTTTCGACACCGGCGACTTGGTGATGTCCAGATTTCCCCGGACCAGGAGCTCAAAGGATTCCGGGTCTCGGCCCGCTTCTTTGACCATCGTCTTGATCGTTCCGAACATCGGTCCCACGGCGGGAAGAGGAACACCCACAGGGAACCATCCCGCCGCCTCACGAGCAGCGCGCCTCATGGCTGCAGGCGTGAAGGCGGCCATGTAGATGGGCGGATGCGGCTTTTGCACCGGCTTTAGTCCGAAGTACGATTTCGGTACTTTGAACCCCGCGCCTTCAATCTCGACGGGATCCATTGTCCAGATCGCCTTCAACGCCCTCAGAGATTCGTCCGCGCGGCTGCCGCGAGCTTTCCATGGCACGCCCGCAGCCTCGTATTCGTCGGGCGACCACCCGATGCCAAAGCCTACGCGAAGGCGTCCTCCCGACAGGATGTCTACCGTTGTGAGGCGGCGTGCAAGCAACACCGGGTTGTACCAAGGGAGATTCAATACGCTGGTGCCTATGAAGATGTGGTCCGTTCGCGCGGCAACGAACGTTAGCGTTTCCACCGGATCCAATACTTTCTTGTAGAGTTCCGGAAGAGATCCATCACCCGCGGGATACGGCACTTGAGGCTTTACCGGATACAGCAACCGATCAAATACCCAGAGACTGTTGAAACCGAGCTGTTCAGCGCGACGTGCAACCTTGGTCACGGCATCCGGTCCTGCGGCTTGTCCTGTCTGAGGTAAGCCAAATCCTAGTCGCATCGGGCCTCCTTTTTCGAGTGGCTGAGTTTGTATCGAAGGTAACAGACATGATAGCGAACTTCTTCCTGCGATATCCTTTGCTTTGCTTCCGGAGTCATTATGGCCATAGCAATCGCACGAGCTGTCAGGCAATTCATCGAAGCCCACCGTGTCGCTCGGCTGGCGAGTATTGATAGTTCGGGTCATCCAGCCGTGATTCCCATTTGCTACGTATACGACGGAACAGGTTTTTATTCAGCCATTGATGCGAAACCAAAGCGCGTCGCTCCCGAACGGCTGCAGAGGATCCGAAACATCCAGCGGAACCCGCACGTCTCGCTGCTTATCGACGATTATTCTGAAAACTGGAGTGAACTCGCTTACGTGCAGATCCGTGGCACAGCCGATATCATGGAACCCGATGAATCACCGGCAGCCGAGCATCGAACCGCTGTCGCTGCGCTGCGCTTGAAGTACCCGCAGTATCGTTCCATGAGCATCGACCAATCGTGGCTAATCAGGATCCTGCCGAGTCGGGTTCATGTCTGGTCTGCGGATGGCCACCTGATCACGGCCTGACAGTGGAAAGGTAGGCAGGAATCCGCCGAGGGCAAGGCCTCTACCGCACAATAGCCATCTGCGATGCCGGCGTGGCTTCTACAAATTTCTTGGGGTCAAGACAGTGGAGTGTCTCCACGATGATGCGGCTTGCACTCGATCCCAACAGGTCTGCAGGTAAATTCCAGTATTGGATCTTGTCCCATTTCAAGCTTTGAACCGGGCCCTGGCTGAAGACCTTATGAAACGTTTCGGGGGGCAGCGGGCTGACATACGTGACAAACTTCTGATTGTGCTCCTGTGGCCTGACGGAGCCCCGCCAAACCAGTTGATCACCATTGTTTAGGCTCAAGCCAATGGCACTTGGCCTGAAGATGAGAGAGTTCTTCGTATAATCGATCCGCATCTGGAGGCGGACCAGTCCGCAGGTGGACGGAACAGCCAGTTTCAGTGTGCCCGAATCGACCAACTGGTGAGGTGTTGAAAACGGCAGTTCTTCAATAGCGACATCACGCGGCTGATAAGGTTCACGAAGCTCGTAGTGACCATCCACGTGATCTTCATCACTTACAAGTTCGAAGTGTCTATAAAGATATTCAAAAATCCGCGGCGTTCGCGTGATTGCCTGAATACCTCCGATGTTCGGAACGACTCCTCCATCAAGGCCGTACATGATATCGAGACCTTTCACGCGTTGTCTTTCGAGCGCCTGGATATAGTAGTGTTCTAGAGACTCTGTGGAGGCCGCATAACTCTCCAGCACCGGAGCGAAGAAGCGGCGCCGAACTCCAACCAAGTGGTTGTCATACGGAAACGTCAGGACTGAAACATCGCGCCGGTCTGCTGAATCTGAAGTCAGCGGCTTCGGCAACAGCCTGGCTTGAAGCGACTTTTTGGGCACATAAATGTTTCGGATCGCCGCCCGTATTCGGACATTGCCACGGACGACTTGAAACATATCCACTGGCGCGCTGAGATTGAACGAAGGCCAGGCGAAGAGTACGCCACAAACGGTCAGCGCCCATGCCGCTAGCGCTTGCTTTGACTTCAATTCTTTTGTTGCAAGCAGGCCGAGAACCACAATCATCGAAGTGAATGCAGCAGTGATGTGCGGAATATCGCTGCTGACGAATGCGCTTTTGACCCAGATCACAGCCGCAAAAGTCAGGCTTGCAAGAAGGGACGCCTGGAGAGGATCCGATTTTCTGGCAACCATGATGCACTTACCGATAACGTACGCAGCGCCAAGAATTAGAACAACTGTCTGTCTCAAAGGAAGCTGCCACGAAATCCCCATGCTGTTGTGGTACCCACGAAGAATTTCCAACGAATAATTCTGGTAGTCGAACACCAACCCGTAATTCGCCGACGTTAGCTTGAAGAAGACCACGAGTCCGATGTTCGCAACCGCGAGGGTTGCGAGGAAGACTTCGATGCCGAGAAGCGCCCACACGTTTCGAGTCAGTACCGAACCGGCTATCAGCGCGCACACGACGACGACAACTGCATCGATACCTAGGTCAAACGTGACAAGTTGCGAAACAAAACACAAAAGCCCAGTCGCCGTAGACCAAATCATCTGCTGGCGAATCGTGTCCGCTGAGGTAATCCGGTACGCGAAAGCGGCACTTAACAACAACAATACGATTCGAAAGTCGGCAATTTCGGAAAACAGATTCAGGAGCAAACAGAAGGTATAAACGATTGCAGAATCTTGCCAGGAAACCCGATCGCAAACCAGCAACATGACCGCGATGAGCATCGCGCTGACCGCGCAGAAGAAAAAAGCGATCATTCCGTAGGCGTCAAGTGCCGACCGGTTTTTTGTGATCGCGGTTGCAAGCCAAGCGAGGAATTGCGTACCAGGACCGAACACAGACTGAAAGTCTCGGCCGCTGACATCACCCTGCTGCAGAGATGTGGCGAGTGCCACCAGCGATGATCCTTCAAGCGCTGCGGGATCACGCGGCACAGTGCTGCGGACCAGCACAACTAGAAGCCAGCAGAAGGTGAATAGAACGATAACGGTGACCTTCGCTCCTCGAGGGCCCAGATGAACGCGTTTCAGCAAATTCCACAATTCTCTTGTCTTTGTGGGATAGCTGACCGGTGGGCCTTGTATCGTCTGCATCAGTGATGCCTCCGGAAACTAGAAGATGGTTCTCGTCGAACAACGCACGCAGTATTCCAAAAGCCTGGACCAGAAGAGGGCCTTTTTCAGCAGAGCAGAAAGTGTGTGAACGACACGGTTTAAGCGGTACACAAATTTGAAAAAGCCTCCGGCCCGATGGGAATTGCCCCGCGAACGCCACCAAGTTTTACGGGAAGCCGCCTACTTGTTTGCGGTGAATTCTCGATTGGCGGCCGCTTTCCGGCTCCATTCGGATAGGCTTCGCGACCGCAATCAGTCTCTCCGACGGCACACTTACCGGAGCGTTTTCGGTACAACGCCGAAGCCAAATTCTCGCGCGACGGCGCGGATTCGATGGTCCAGGGTGAGAAAAGCAATGTCAGGAACAGCCGCCCGTGCATTTAATGCGCTTGCAACGTGGAGGGCATCCAACGTTCGGATTGGCTCGACAGGAAAAGGTTGGCGTGCCCGATCAATGATGTCAGCGCCAACCCGCAATACGTACCAGGCAGAACTTGCCGACCGGAGGCGCTTTCGTCGCGAATCGGCGTTCTTGTGGGAAATCGCTTTAACAGTTATGGCTCGGATAAGAACGCGGTCGCACTCCACCAGTGTTAGATCCGAGGTTAGGATCACTGCGGCGGCTCGCAGCAGCCGCCGTACTGCTGTACCGTCCTTTTCGCCAAGAAGCCAAGACAACACGGCGCTGGATTCCGCATAGAGATTCATGTGCGGCCGCGCTCTTTATCCAGCAACTCAGAGACGGATGACCGCCGGAGAGTGCGGCTAAAAACGGGATAAAGCGACGGATCATTAGTGCCGCCGCCGTGCAACAAGCCCTTTC
Organism: Acidobacteriota bacterium; assembly: GCA_003222755.1. Taxonomy (GTDB): domain Bacteria; phylum Acidobacteriota; class Terriglobia; order 20CM-2-55-15; family 20CM-2-55-15; genus 20CM-2-55-15. The sequence goes on along the minus strand of QHXA01000376.1, from coordinate 4,694 downwards.
GCCGCATCTCTTCGAGAGTTGTGATCGCTTCACCAGCGGCGGACGTTTTCCGGGGCGGACTCAATTCTGCGACTATCTCACCCCTGTCCGTGATCAAAACCGTTTCGCCACTTCTAGCGCGTTGCACATATCGGCTCAACCGGTTCTTCAGTTCACGCAATCCAACCGCACTCATGCCATCAATGTAGCCTCATGAGGCCACAATGTCAAAGAGCCTATTCAACTCTTCCGGTTGAACTACAGCCGCCCGTGGCTGAACCGTTAACTCGCTTCCGCAGCGCTGTGAGCATTTAAATGGCATTTAAATGCCTTGGAGATGGCAGGACCCCATCCTATAAAGTTAAAGCCCGCTAAGCAGGCGCCAGTAAAGATGGATCTTTACGTTGACAACATCGATCAGCTCCTTCGGGCTCGATCCGAAATCGATGAAGAACTTCGCCGTCACAAGATCAAAGTCACGGTTTTCTTCACGGACATAGTCGGGTCGACTACCTATTTTGATCGCTTTGGCGACACTGCGGGCTTACTCCTACTCCACCGGCACGACAATCTAGTTATCAGCGCGGTTGAGGAATTCCATGGAATCGTGGTCAAGACGATTGGAGACTCGGTCATGGCAGAGTTTCCAGAACCCCTACTCGCTGTCCGCGCGGCCATAGCAATTCAACAACGACTTCTCCAGCAAAACGAAACTGTGGTTGAAAGCGAGCGTCTGCGGATTCGAACGGGCATCCACTGTGGCGCAGGGTTCCGCCGCGGCAATGATCTATTTGGTGACGCGATCAATCTTGCAGCTCGGATTACCAAGCGCAGCGGTCCCGGCCAGATTCTGGTCTCGCATCCTGTGCGTGAAGCCTTGGTGGCGACTGAAATCTGCTGTAAGTCTCTGGGTAGGGTTGGTCTGGAAGGCAAGGCCGAAACCGAAGAGCTATATGAGGTGACCTGGACGGACTCGACACGATCCGAAGACCTGGGGCTGATGATCCCCGCCGGCTCCGGTACGAGCGACGTCCTCAACGAGAGTGAACGACTCGATAAATCGCTTGCAAACTTTACGGCGAGCGAGCCACGAGCCGCGCTCGAGCTGCAGCGCTATGAGATCCTGGCCCGGCTTGGAGCCGGCGGTATGGGTCTCGTCTTCAAGGCACGCGATCGCGAAACAGGAGAAAT
>QHXA01000376.1:0-3438 GCA_003222755.1 Acidobacteriota bacterium | reverse complement strand
AGCTACGGCTCGCACGAAAAATTACGCACAAGAACGTTTGCCGCATCTACGATTTCAACCGATCCGAAGGCATTTCCTATATCTCCATGGAATTCGTTGAGGGCGAAAGTCTGCGACGGGTTCTAAACCGCTTCCGTGCGTTGAGCACGCACACTGGAATAAAGATCGCCGAGCAAATCTGCGCGGGTCTTCGTGAGGCACATGCTCAGGGTATCGTCCATCGTGACCTCAAGCCGGAGAATCTGATGATCGACGGATCCGGCAATGTGAAGCTGATGGATTTCGGACTGGCGCATTTTGTCGCCGAAAGTTCAACGGCTGGTGTAGGCACTCCTTCTTACATGGCGCCGGAACAAGCTCAAGGCTCTCCTCTCGATCAACGTTGTGACATCTACGCATTCGGTCTGGTTCTGTTCGAGACGTTTACCGGTTCAGCCGCCTTCACAGGAGATACACCGATGGCGGTCGCCCTCAAACAGATTGAAGACGCGCCGACGAACCCGCGTGACATTCAACACACGATTCCAGATCACATTGCAAAGGCGATCCTCCGATGTCTCGAGAAAGATCCCGCAAAACGGTTTCAGTCGGTTGACGAGCTTCGGGCCGCGATACTCGATGAGGCGCCTTCGCAAATGATGACTTCGAACGTACGGAATGGCGTGCCATGGATGCCAATCGGACTGGCCACTGTAGTCGGCACCCTCATTGTGGCCGCTTTCATCATGCTCGGCCGCGGAGCACCACCCAAACCGATCGTCGATGCGGCGCCATCCGATGCGGAATTTGCGGCTTTCCGCATGGCCGAATCGCTCAATAGCGACGAGGCCTGGAACACTTTTCTCAAGAACTACCGGAAAGGAGAACTGGTATCCATCGCGCGGCAGCGTATCGAAGCACTCCGGCTTCGAGAACAAGAAAGCCCGAAGAATGCACCCGTCGCATCCAACGTTGCGCCCGCAGTGCCGGCCGCACTCACGAAGCCCGGAGACTCGACGCCTCGCCCGAGATGGTCAGCGCTCGTGGACACCGTTGTGATCCCCGGTGGCGTCTTTATGATGGGAAACAACTCCGGCAAGGGGGATGAAAGGCCTGAACACCAAGCGCGACTCGATGGATTTCGCATGAGCCGATCCGAGATCACCAATCGCCAGTACCGGGCTTTCCTGGAAGACACCGGTCGCCTGCGCCCGAAGGATCCGGCATTTGCCAAGAACTATCTGATGACATATCCCGACCTACCAGTTGTGAACGTCAGCTACGAAGATGCCGTAGCCTTCTGCACGTGGGCCAGTACCAAATTTGGCGTGGCTGTGCGGCTTCCGACAGAAGCGGAATGGGAATATGCTGCACTGGGACATAAAGGCGATCGCATTATCCCTGCGAAGTCACAGTTCGCTCCGAACGACTTTGGTTTATCCAACATGAATGGGAACATGGGGGAATGGGTCTCGGACTTCTACTCCAAGGATTACTACATGCTATCGCCCGTCAAAAACCCTACTGGTCCCGCGAGCGGTACCAAACGCGTGATGCGCGGCGGCAGTGGCGGCGAAAAGGATAAACAACTGGCCATCCGGCATCGCGCGAGCCGTGCCCCCAAAGAACACGGCGATCGGATTGGATTCCGCGTCGTCATCGAGACTCACAACCGACGCTAACGAACAGGCCATTGTTCTACAAACTTGCTTGCCGAAACCGGTTTTGCGACGCGTAATCCCTTGTCCTTCAGTCGCAAAAGAATTGGCCAGGCGATTGCCACGGAAGCGACAGTCGGAGGATTGTCTTCAGGACAGGGATTCCTGAATGAGCCGGCATAACAAAGGAGTGAACAAATGACGATGACAAAAAGCGGCGCGCTGTTGGGTTTGATGTTAGCGCTTGGACTCTCGGCAACGCCCGCCCGTGCCCAGGTGAGCGTACACGTCCACATCGGCGAGCCGCCGCCCGTCGTTGTGTATTCCCCTCCAACAATGGTCTTGTTGCCGGAGCCGCAGATGTACGTGGCGGTGGGTGTTCCCTATGACATCTTTTTCGTCGGCGGCCGCTACTACTATTTGCATGAGAGCCATTGGTTCTGGGGACCACAATACGGCGGACCATGGAGCTATGTGGAGGTTGAGCGGTTGCCTCCAGGTCTCCGAAAGTTCAAGGTGAAGCAGCTGCACGAATTCCGCGAGCGGGAATACAGGGTTTACCAAGCTCAGGGCCCGAATTTCAGTGGTACGTACTTTGTGGCCGAAGAGAGCGACCACCCCGGACGAGGCCGCGGCAGAGGTAAGAAGCACTAGCCCGGATTTCGAACAGCAGTCAAGTATGTAGTCGCGTGGCTTTAGCCCGCGTTCGGTGACGCACGAACGCAACAGTCTGTGGAACCTGAACGCGGACTAAAGCCACACGTGACTACATACGCGCCGGCGGCATGGGTTGTACTGCCAGCGGTAGGACGTTCAACACAGACCTCGTATCTCCGCTTCACTTTGCCGCCGCGGCCCGGTTTACAGGTTTGCCATAGACTTCGATCCACGCAACATCCGAAAAGCCGCCGAGACCGTGTCCACTGCCCGGCGTCAGATCTGCAAATCCGATCTCATCAATCTTACTGAGATCGACTTTGTCGAGCAGGGTACCTTTGGTATTCACCTTATTCGCAGTCATGTCGAGCTTGAGCCAGCGCACTTCTGCAAGGAAGAACTCACTCTCGTGATAGTCGTAGACGTAGGCATCCACGTGATCTCCGATGAGCCACGTTCCATCGGAAAGTTTGACCACCGGGCGAATTTCATGAAAACCGGATGTTTTAGTGAACCACTTGATCTTCGCTTTTCCCGTCAGATCCGCATAGCTCTCTTTGTGTTTCAGTGTCAGAGCGCATGAAGAGGCACAAAGTCCCGTCCAAATGTGGGGAACGTTACCTTCTGCAGTTATGTTGAAGTCCTCTTTGCCGGTTCCGTACATCTGAACCTGCAGATTGGGATTTACGACGAAGTCTTGTGTCAGCGGAACATTCCCAGGAATGTTCTTCCATGTTTCTTTGAAGAACAGGGGAATCGGTTGAGGCGCCTGTCTGGCTTGCGCCGTCGCAGGCTCCTGCGCAAAAACACGAGGCGCGGTGGTTACCGAAACAATCGTGCCTAGCAGGATCATTATGCATATGAGTCTCTTCATCACTCCTCCATTAACCATAGCGGCGGTCACAGACCGCATTACGGCGCACGATACTACAGCCACGATCAATAGCGGTAGGAACTCCATGCTTTACCGTGCAGACTTGTCGAAACGAAAGAAACGACAAGCGGAATTCCACTAAACCCAACACGGTCTGGATGACGCCCACGCAGGTGAAGGCTCTCGGCAAATGCAATTCACGGTTGCCCTCTCCGATCAAGGCATCACGGACTAAGAGACGCCCCGGGGCCTCGAAGCCCCGGGGCTTTC
>QHXA01000375.1:14319-15303 GCA_003222755.1 Acidobacteriota bacterium | reverse complement strand
AAACGTTGCGAATGGCAGGAGTGCCGGCCGTGCGCGAACATATTCTCGACCGGTTTATGAATGGGCAGCCGCGGGTCGCGATCATGCACGGGGGCGATGACCATCCACCGAACGTGGGTTCGAAAGAAACCATCCGGCGGATGATTCGGCAGGTTTGGGCCAACGGCGGCATTCCGTTCGAAGTGTCGCACTCCGCTCCTTGCGAAGAATTATCGTACGGCACCGAAGGAATGAATTACGCGCTGCTGGCCAGAAATTTCTGCACGGCCACTCTTGCCGGCCTCATCGAAGCTCATGGATATGACGCGGCTATCCTCTTTGGTGTCTGCGACAAAATGATGGTCGGCAGCTTGCGGGCCTTGATTGAGGCAGACCTGGCGCATCAGCGGCGAAAAGCGCGGCCTCTGTTTGCGATGCTGATTCCTTCAATCATCGGCCGTGAGATTCATGTCTCGGAGGAGGACCGTAGAAAATTTGAGCCGCTGCGCCATCGGCTAATCGAAACCGAACGTGCTGAATTAGACCGCCTTTTTCATGGCCCGATGAAGCCGCATGTTTACGCGCAGGTCAAAGCACTGCTCGATCGCTGTTTCCATCGAAGGATTGTGCAAGAAGGTGAAAAAGACGACCTGGAGCGATCGATCGCCCGGTGCGCTTCGGTCCCCGGCGCGAACTGCGCAGCTTCGGAAGCTTCAATGGCGCATCGGATGATTCTGGCGTCGTTCGGGCTGGTGCCGCGGAAATTCGATATTGCTGTGAAGCCCCCTACCGACGAGCATTTGGCGGAGGTCGTGAGGCGGCTCATTCAAGCCGTTCACAAAAGGGAACGGCGGATGAGCGTCGCAAGCCTCACCCGATACAATCTCACGAACGCGGCTGCCGTTTGGAGTGCCACTGGAGGACATCCCGCATGGCTGCTGCACTTGACATATCTCGCGGATGCGGTTGGCAAAAAGCTATCACTCTCCGATATCAGCAAGAAGA
>QHXA01000375.1:13479-14215 GCA_003222755.1 Acidobacteriota bacterium | reverse complement strand
ATGCGAACGCTTGCGGAGAAACGTTTGATCGAAGACCGCGCGCCAACGCTGGATGGTTCCTGGACGCAACGGATCATGGAGGCGCGCTCGGCAAACGGCAATTTCGTTTATTCCACGATGACCCCGTTCCTGCCCACGTGCGGAATGGTGGGAATGCGCGGCAACATGTGTTCCACAGCGATGGCGCGTTTGGGTCCACAGAATCGGAATGGAAACCTGGAGAAATTCGATCGAAAAATATATCTCGCCGCATATTACCTGGGCCAAAAGGAGTTCCACGCCGACCTCGCCGTGCCGGATGGCGTGATCGAGCGGCTGAAGCGCAGAGTCTCTCGCGAAGATCTCTACTATACGTCACTGATCAACTGGCAATCGAAATCCGGAAACAATGTGGCCGGTTTGCCGGAGTTGTCGCAGTGGAACAAGGCAAAGCTTTGGAACTATCTGCTATCGCAGAATCTGCTGCGCGTGATGGTGGTGGTTGCGGGTGCGGGCCCTCATGCATCGGGAATGCCGGAATTGCAGCTGGCACTGAATGCGTCGTCCCGTCCCTTGAACGACATATGCGTTTTGGTAACGGATGGCCGCGTTTCATTTCATCACGATGGGATTTCAATTGCGCACATCGTGCCGGAAGCCCTCGATGGCGGCGGTCTTGCAGCAATCCGGACGGGAGATTGGATCTATCTCGATTTGGCCCACGGCGAGTTCCAACTCGTCACGCAGTCCGTGCGCG
>QHXA01000375.1:5619-13432 GCA_003222755.1 Acidobacteriota bacterium | reverse complement strand
ATCGAAAAAAACGCATCAATGAACTCGAGCGACGCCGCATGGACTTGCTCCCGTCTTTCCGCATTCTCCTCGATCAAGTTTCCTCGGCCGAAGCGGGCGTCTCCCCAGCGAGCAAGACGAATTAAGCGGCTTCCACGCTACAATTCCTCTCTTATGCCTTATGAACTTGTACTCTTTAAGAACATCCACGACCCGCGCATAACGGACATCGCTCGATACATTGAATTGGGTGGCTATAAGGCGGCTGAGAAGGTCCTGAAAGAACTCACGCCGAAAGAGGTTATTGAGACGACGAAGACTACCGGGCTTCGCGGCCGCGGCGGCGCAGGTTTTCCCACGGGTATGAAATGGAGTTTCGTTCCGAAAGACACGGGAAAACCGATTTACCTGTGTTGCAACGCGGACGAGAGCGAACCCGGCACCTGCAAGGATCGCGTCATCATCGAACGCGATCCGCACCAACTCATCGAAGGCATGATCATTGCGTCCTACGCTGTGGATTGTCATTTGGCTTTTATTTACATACGTGGGGAATTTTTCTACGGGTACCGAGTTCTGGAGAAAGCGTTAGCAGAAGCTAGATCTCGAGGCTTCCTCGGCCAGAAGATCTTCGGTTCAAACTACGATCTCGACATCATTCTCCACTCCGGCGCCGGCGCTTACATCTGCGGCGAGGAAACAGGACTAATCGAATCGTTGGAAGGCAAACGCGGTCAACCCCGCCAGAAGCCGCCGTTTCCCGCGGTGCAAGGCTTATACCGCTGTCCGACTGTTGTCAACAATGTCGAGACACTTGCGAATCTTCCGCACATCTTCACTCGAGGCGTCGATTGGTTCAAAAGCATCGGTTCGAACGAGAAGAACACGGGGCCGAAACTTTACTGTGTCAGCGGCCACGTCAATAAGCCCGCGGTTATTGAGCGCGAGCTTGGCATCCCGCTCATGGAATTGATCAATCAGGAGTGCGGCGGGCTTCGGAATGGCCACAAGTTGAAAGGCGTGATTCCCGGCGGTTCTTCGGTTCCGATTCTTCGGCCGGAAGAATGCGACGTGCGCATGGATTTCGATTCCCTGGCGGCGAAAGGAACGCTGCTGGGCTCTTGCGGCGTGATGGTCATCGATGAAACGGCTTGCATGGTTCGTCTGGCCTTGCGGACCGCGCGGTTCTACGCGGAGGAAAGTTGCGGCCAATGCACGCAGTGCCGCGAAGGCACGTGGTGGATGGAGCAAGTGCTGCATCGCATCGAGCACGGTGATGGAAAAATGGAGGATCTTCAGATGATCCTCGATATGTGCTCGAACATGAAAGGCGTGACGATCTGTGTCTTAAGCGACGCGTGCGCGATGCCCGTCGAGGCGATGATTCAGAAGTACAGGGAAGAGTTCGAGTATCACATTACCCACAAAAAGTGCTTGGTGAGTTGAGACAGAGTGGAATAGCCACAACAAGGCACAACAGTCACAAGATTTTTTTGTGAATCTTGTGCCTCTTTGTGGCTATTTCCTTTACGGTTTCGGTGCCGGAGGTGGCAATGCGCGCGCTTCAACGACCGACTGGAACCCTTTTCGGGCGTGAGATCCGTCGCAGAACGGCTTATTTTCAGAAAAACCGCAGCGGCAAAGCGAGATAGCGGTGCGGCCTGCTAAATCGAATTCTTTTCCTTGTCCATCTTTGATGACGAAGTTCCCTGAGATTCGAAGAGGCCCGTTCGGAAACACATTGATATCGGTCTGATCTGCCATTGATGATTCTCCCTTAGGCGAACAATTCTAACCTCAGCTGCAAGGCTTCGTAGGCGCCGGCTTTAACCGGTCGCGGCGGCCGAAAGGCCGCTCGGGCGGCCCTCGCCGGCTAAAGCCTAATGCCGCAAGGTTTGCGGCATTAGGCTAAAGCCGGCGCCTACGGCCGGCCCGTGATGACGATTTTCTCGAGTTCAGCGACATCAAGCGGTAATTCCACCGAACCGGCAAGGCTACCGTTCGCCTTAAGCAGGTAGGTCACCAGATCCACGTATGCGCGGTCACCGAGACTGTCGGGCGCATTCTGCGGCATGGTGCTTCGAATAGCCTGCACCATGTCATGCGCGCTTGATCCAACGAATCGCGCCAGGAAAGTCGCATCGGCCAGTGGCGGCGATACCGAGTCGCCCTGGAGATGATCCAGGTGACATACGGCGCAGGCACGCTGGTATACCTGCTGTCCGCGCTGCGCCTGTGCCTCCGTATATACGCCGTCCCAGTTGGTTCGTATTGCCAGCGGCGCCGTAATTGCTTTGACGATCGGAGCAGCGCCGCCATTCCGCTCGAATTCCGGTATGGGCAAGCCGCGCTCCCGCATTAGCTTGCGGATCAAGGCTGCCGCTTCTGGATAACGTCGAATGCCGCTGCTCGCGTAGACAACGCCCTCGGCGGCGAGGAGCGGCGTCCACTTCTTTTTGTTCTCGACATCGAGCTTGGCACCTTTGTCCGCGAGGAACTGAATAACAGGAACGGCACCACCGCGGTAGACCGCGCCGTGCAGGGCGGTTTCACCGTCCTTGTTCACGTCATTAACATCACCGCCGGCCTCATAGGCCAGCTTGACGGCCTCCAGCGCCTCCTCGTGCGTGCCGGGACTTTCACCCGGACCATACACGCCAACGCCGGCTGCAACCATCAACGCCGATGTGCCATCGGCTGTTTTGATCTTCGGGTCGGCACCGCACTCCAGCAGCACACGCATCAGCGGTACATCCGCAGATTTGGCGGTCATCACGAACGGCGTGGCTCCGATTCGAGTCAGCATGTTCCGATTGCCGTCGCGCGGCTCTTTGCTCATCCGGGCGTTCACGTCGGCGCCACGCGCGACCAACTTTCGCACGAGATCAAGGCTATCGATGTGGCCGGTCGGGACAGCGCCTGGAAGATTGAACCCGCGGTTCGGCCGGCGCGACCACGCGATCTGGTGCAGCGCGGTCCAGCCTTGCGCGGCCGCATTGGGATCCGCCTTGTAGTCGAGGAGCAGGGACGCCAGTTCGTAATGCGCGTTGTATACCGCCAGCACGAGCGCGCTCATGCCGTCGGGTAAGTGCTCGTTAACGTCGGCTCCAGATTCGAGCAGAGCACGCGTGGCGTCCAGGTGGCCGCCGCGAACAGCGAACAGGAACGGCGTGAACATCCCCGACGATGATTTCGCGCCGATGTCGGCTCCCGCTGCAAGCAGCACACGGATCGCCCCGGCGTTGTTTTCCGTTGCAGCCCACATCAGAGCTGTCTGGCCGCGCCAACCTTCGCGCGCGTTGACATTCGCACCATGCGCGATCAGCACCTTCAGCGCGTCGGTATTGCCTGTGCGCGCAGCCATCATCAGCGGGGTTTCGCCTCCGGGAGTCGGCCTGTTTGCTTCCGCGCCTGCGGCAATCAGCTGCTCGATGATCGCGGCGTTCCCGTTCGTTGCCGCGAGGTGCAGCGGGGTCACCCCATGGCGGTTGGCCACCTCCGCCTTCGCATCGGCTTGCAAGAGTGTTTTGGTCAACTCGAGGTCGTCGTTTTCGACCGCCCAATGCAGCGCCCTCGTTCCGTCTGCCTCCGGTTTGTTCACGCCGACTTTATTGGCCAGGAGAGCGCGCGCGGCCTTCGTGTCGCCGGCTTTCACGGCTTGCACCAGCGACAGCTCCGGGCTTTCGGCGCTCAGGGTCAATGCTGCGAGCAGCGTCACCGACAACGGCAGTTGCACCGCGGACCGGCGCCAGGAAATTAGCCACTTCCTACCACGCCTTCGGCGTGCAAACGGCTTCATCGCGTTACACCTCCAACCGGCCGTTGCTGTCGCCCAACGTATCGGCCTGCGCGCCAATTTTGTCTAAAAGACCCAGCAGCAGATTGGTCATGGGTACCTGGCCGCGGAATGCTATCGCGCCCGCCGACGACGAGGAGCGGGAGGTCGGTGTGGGCATGCGTGTTTGGATTACTCAGGCCGGCGCCATACAGGAATAAAGAATGATCGAGCAGCGTCCCGTCGCCTTCGGGCGTGGCTTGCAGTTGCTTCAGGAACCCGGCAAACAGCTGCGCCTGGTACACGCCGACCTTCGCGTATTTGGCAATCTGTTCAGGCCGATCCTGGTGGTGAGAGAGCCCGTGGTGCCCTTCGGTAACGCCAATTTCGGGATAAGTGCGAAAGTTGAGTTCGCGTCCGAGCATAAACGTAACAACACGCGTCAGGTCGGCGCGGAACGCAAGCCACTGCAGTTCGTACATCAGTTTGACGTGCTCGTCAAAACGCTCCGGAATTCCCTTTGGGCGATCGAGCGTGGGTAGCTGAGTTTCAGCGCGAGCCTCCACGCCTTGGATTCGTCGCTCCACCTCGCGAACCGCGTCAACGTACTCGGTGACCTTTGTCCGATCGCCCGGCCCCAGCCGCCGCTCGAGCCGGTGTAGGTCATCAAGAACGGAATCGAGAATGCTTTGGTTCTGCCGCGCCTGCGCCGCCCGCCGCTCGGCATCACCGCCATCGCCGAACAGTCGCTCGAAGACGATTCGCGGATTGTTTTCGGTCGGGAGCGGCGTCGTTGGGGAACTCCATGCAAGCGTGTTCAAGTACGCGCAGCTATAGCTGTTTTCGCATTGTCCGGCCAGGAAGTTCAGATCGATAGCAAGCTCGAGCGACGGTAGCGCTGTATCTTTTCCAAGCACTGACGCCGCGATCTGGTCCGCCGAAATGCTGTTGCGCACGTCGGCGCCTTCAGTGCGCTTGGGATAGACTCCGGTCAGCCACGAACTGGTACCGCGCGTGTGATCGCCACTGGCGCCGTCATTGCCGGCCTCGGCCTGGTTCTGGTCCAGGCCGCTGAAGATGACCATACGATCCCGGAACGGCTCGAGCGGCGTTAGGATCTGCGAAAGCTCGAAATCGTTCCCCTCGCCCTTCGGTGTCCAGTAGTCGATGGAAGAGTTCTTCGCCACGCCATTGGGCATGTAGATGAACGCCAGGCGGCGCGCAAGGGCCGCAGGCGGCGCAGTTATTCCTGAGAGCGCCGGTACCATCGCATCCAGCAGCGGAAGCCCGACCGCAGCGCCGATACCACGCAGAAACGTCCGCCGCGGCAGCGCCATCTTCGTGATGATCATGACTGTGATCTCCTCATTTGAAACGGCGCGCTCTGGACAATACCGCGGATAAGGGAAGTGAAGCGGTAGCCATTGCGTGCGGCGTCGCGTACAATGCCGCGGATAACGGGCGCGTCGTAGTACTCTAAGCCGCGGCCGAGGGCGTACGTGAGCATCTTCTCCGTCAGTGTTGTGACGAACCTGTCGGACCCAAGCAGGGCGTTCTTGAGCCCGTCAGCTCCCACGAATTTCGTTCCGTCCGGCAGCGCACCCGACGCATCGATCGGCGAGCCGGATTCATCGAGATCGCGCCATTTGCCCACGGCATCGAAGTTCTCCAGCGCCAAACCAAGCGGGTCCATCATCGCATGGCAACCGGCACACACCGCATTCTTCCGGTGCTCCGAGATCCGCTCGCGCATCGAGAGCACCTTGTTCGCGAAGCTCGCGGGCTTCAGCGGCGGAACATTCGGCAGCGGCGGCGGCGGGGGCGTGCCGAGCAGGTTTTCGAGAATCCATTTGCCGCGCACGACGGGCGAGGTGCGATCCGGATATGACGTCACTGTGAGGGTGCTGCCTTGACCAAGCAAGCCGCCGCGCTTGCTTTCGGCTGGCAGAGTGACGCGCCGGAAACGATTACCTTTCACGTTAGGAATCTGATAATGGCGGGCGAGCCGTTCGTTCAAAAACGTGTAGTCGGCACGTAGCAGGTCGAGCGCGCTACGATCTTCGCGCACGATGCTCTCGAAAAACAACTCCGTTTCGCGGCGGAATGCCTGCCGCAGCGTGTCGTCGAAATCGGGGAAGTTCTGCTGCACCGGGACCACGGCCGGTAGGTTGCGGAGGAACAACCACTGACCCGCGAACTTCTCCACAAACGAGCTGAACCGCGCATCCGCGATCATGCGGCGAATCTGCCGATCCAGCACTGCGGGATCTCTCAGGCGGTTCTGCTCCGCTACGCGCACTAGTTCTTCATCTGGAATGCTGCTCCATAGGAAGAATGAGAGCCGTGATGCCAGTTCGACATCGCTGACGCGGTAGGGCGTGTTCGGCGCAAGGTTGGGCGGATCCGTCTCGATGCGCAACAAAAACTCGGGGCTGACGAGAAGCCGCCGCAGCGCCCGCTCGATGCCAGCATCGAAGCTGCCCTCGTTACGTCCGTCCCGGTAGAAGGCGAGGAGTGGCTGGAGATCCGCATCAGTCACAGGACGGCGATACGCGCGGCGCGCGAGCGAACGGAGGATTATCCGGGCGCACGTGAGATCATTGGTGTGACAGATGAAAATGCGCCGGCGGCTGGGCGAATCTCCGGGACCCGAGGGATCATACGGACCGCCAATCTCGACGCTGCGCAGGTATGCGCCTATGCGAGTTTCCGCGATGTTCACGCCGGCGGGATAGGGCCTCAGGAACGGCAGCCGCGCGGTTTCCGCAACCGCCGAGGTCTGCTTGATGAACGCGACCTGCACATTGTGAACGCCAGCTTTTATGGGAACGCGCACTTCCCAATCCTTATCGGCTCGATTGCGCACTTCCTGCCCTTGCCTGCCACTCCCGGCGCCCTGATTGCCGGCTCTCGCGCCGCGTTGAGGGGCACTAGGGGGCGGCGCGCTGTCGTCAGTTGCCGCTACAGGTTCGGTCGGCGGCGCCGGCGCGGGCGCACCGGCGGCAGGCAGCGTGAACAACTGCACGCGCTCGCCATCGATGCTCACTTCCAGGTACTGCGCCTCGACATAGATTGGCACCTGCTCGTTCAAGTCGCGCGACAATTGGACGCGGATCGTGTAGTACGCATCCATCGGGAAGGTGTATCGAATAAACGCGCCACCGCGAGTGCCGAACAATTGCCCGGGCAGCCGGTCATCCTGCGCGAGATCATCGGCCACTCGGAAATAGTCGACATTGGGGGAGGGTGGCGGGGTACCTACCGCCGTGCGGCTGATTTTCTGCGCTGCTGCCAGATAACGTTCCGTCAGCGTCGGCGAGATTTTCAGCACGCCGGCGATGTTGTCGAAACCATAGCTCGCATCGTCGGGCGGCAAAACTGAGGTGACATCGATCTCGAGATCCAGAAGATCGCGGATCGCATTCTGGTATTCGGTGCGATTCAACCGGTGGATGGGCTCCGTTCGTCCAGGGTTTGGATTCGTTCGAGCAGCGCGATCCAGTTCGCCTTCCAGCCACGCCAGGAACCCGTCGTGAACGGCCTTATCCGGCCGCGGCATTCCCGCCGGCGGCATGACGGCGGCACGCATCTTCCGCACGACCATTTCCCACGTCTTCGCGTCGCCGGCAACGTTGGACAGGTCGAGCGCATCGAGCGTGATTGGCACGGTACCGCGCTGCTTCATCTGCTGGTTATGACAGCCAAAGCAGTACCGATTGAGGAGCGCACGTGCGTCGACCTGCGGGCGTTGCGCCCCAAACATGATCGTCTCGATCAACGCAACAAGAGCCCCAGCAACCAGGAGCAGCGCCAGTAACCGACATGTCGTACGCATATGGAACTATTTCCCGTAAGAATTCGGGTTAGTGGCCGAATCATACACCTGCCCAGAAGTCCGGCCGTCGTTTTCTAACAAATTGAGTGCGCCTTGGGAGATTGTTACCGTAGAATCCCTGAAAATTACTGTGATTGGCCAACGCTTACGTTCCAAGTGACACGGTGCTGCCGCCACAGGCGAATGTCGATAAGGCGAAAGCAGCCGCAACAAAAGCGCTCCAA
>QHXA01000375.1:1229-5509 GCA_003222755.1 Acidobacteriota bacterium | reverse complement strand
AAGCGCACCACATGTATTCGCATTACTTGACACCGATGGGACGGATAAAGGAATCCCTTTCTGAGGCGAAACGGGCACTCGAATTGGACCCTCTGGACGTTCTTCTCAACATTCACCTGGCATTTGCAAATCTCTACGCACGAGAGTACGACGCGGCAATCGAGCAATCGCGGAAGGCGATCGGCATGGATCCAAACATCGAAGCGGCCCACACTGGTCTGGGACGAGCTTACTTGGGAAAGAGAAGGTATGCCGACGCCATAACAGAATTCCAAAAGACGATCACTCTTTCCGGAGGCACTGCCATCGCTCCTCGCACGTGGATTGGATACACGCATGCCGTGTCAGGTAACAACGCTGATGCGCTCAAGATACTTAACACCTTGAAAGAAGAATATGAGCAGGGGAAGAACGTGTCGCCTTACGATCTCGCAATCATCTACGCCGGGCTCGGGCAGAAAAATGACGCACTGGCCTGGTTGCAGAAAGCATATGAGGAACGCTCCGGCGGTTTATTACTTCTCAAAGTCGATGCGATTTTCGACAGCTTAAAGTCCGAGCCTCGATTCCAAAACCTCCTTGCTCGTATTGGCCTTCCACTGTAACTGCAGCCGCCGATAACCCGGACCGCAATCACGAATCTGCGCCAGCATTGTGGTAAGCTGGCGCGCAAACTATCCAACAAGAGGGTCAACGACATGGTCCAGCGTGTTTTTCTTGCCGCCGTGCTCTTAGTGGTTGCTCTTGCCGTTACTGCGCATCCGGCGCTGTCCGCGCCGGCTTCCGGCGAGGCCGTTTATCAGAAGCGATGTGCAGCCTGTCACGATTCGACCAATCCGCGGGTTCCACCGCGGGATCTGCTGAAAAAATTACCAGCGGCACGAATCCTGCGCGCTCTGGATTTCGGAGTGATGATGAACGTGGCGTCGCCAATGACCCGCGACGAGCGCGAAGCGGTCGCAGCATTTCTGGGAATTGCTGGACGCGATGCGGCTCCCTCGCCAAAGAATTACTGCACGGATCGCAATGTCAATTTGACCAACATTCCCAAAGGGGCATGGAACGGCTGGAGTCCTGGCACTGAGAATAACCGCTATCAATCCCGCGATGCCGCCGGGTTGACCGCCGATCAGGTGCAACGGCTGAAACTGAAATGGGCATATGGGTTCGACGGAGACGTCAACGCGATCGGCGCTCCGACTGTTATCGGACGTTACCTGTTTGTCGGCAGCGCGGGTGGCGCCGTTCAGGCTCTTGATGTGAGGTCCGGCTGCGTCCATTGGATCTTTCAAGCAGACGGGCCAGTGCGTTCGGCGATCCTCGCCGTTCCAGTGGATAAGAACTCTTCGCGGCATGCGCTCATGTTCGGCGATCTGACCGGCTGGTACTACTCCGTTGATGCATCCACGGGCCGTCTGCTGTGGAAAAAGCGCATCGAATCGCATGATTCGGTACGGCTGACCGGCGCCGCGGTTGCCTACCAGGACATGATCTTCGTGCCGGCTGCCTCCTGGGAGGAAACGCGGTCCACGAACACCGATTACCCTTGTTGCACGTTCCGTGGCAGCGTTACGGCATTGCGCATCAAGGACGGCTCGCAAGTGTGGAAAACGTACACCATCGAAGAAGAGCCCAAAGAACTAAAGAATCCAAATGCCGTCGGACAATGGGGACCTTCAGGAGCAGGCGTTTGGTCGTCGCCCACTCTCGATGTGAAGCGAGGCGTTCTGTACATCACCACCGGCGACAACTTTTCTTCGCCCGGAACATCCATGAGCGATGCGGTGGCCGCGCTGGAAATCAAAACCGGACGAATCATGTGGGCGAAACAAGTAACGCCCAACGACGTGTTCAGCGGCGCATGCACTACAAAGCCGGGCGGCTGCCCTGGTCCGGACTTCGATTTCGGATCTTCAGCTCTGCTTCTGAAGCTTGCCAACGGCCGTGAACTGCTGTTCGCCGGACAAAAATCCGGTGTCGTGTATGCGCTGGACCCGGAGCGGAAGGGTGAGATCGTTTGGCAAACTCGCGTCGGCAAAGGCAGCGCGAACGGCGGCGTCCAGTGGGGCATGGCGAGTGACGGACAAAAAATTTACGCGCAAGTCTCCGACGTCGCTCGAATCCGGCGCGGGAATGCCGATCCGGCCGATCCAAACACGTCGAATCTGGATCCGAATCAGGGCGGCGGCCTGACGGCACTTCGCGCGGAGAACGGCGAGAAGGCATGGTATGCTCCACCGGCTCCATGCGGATCAAAACCCGGCTGCAGTCCCGCACAGCCTGGCGCCGTTACGGCGATTCCAGGCGTGGTTTTCTCCGGCTCGGTGGATGGACACATTCGGGCGTTGAGCACCGACGACGGTCACGTTCTTTGGGATTTCGATACGGTTCGAAGCTATGAAACCGTGAACGGAGTGAAAGCCAACGGAGGATCGTTGGACGGTGCGGGCCCTGTGATCGTCGGAGGGATGGTTTTCGTCAACTCCGGCTATTCCAAGAACGGCGGTTTGCCCGGAAATGTCCTGCTTGCATTCGCGCCGGAGAATTAATAGGCAATTGCGCACGCCGAAGGCGTGTCAGGAAATTAGCCCGAGGTTTAAACGAGCGCAGCCCCCGGTTGTCTGAAACCAAAACAGCCTCACCCTGCGAACGACATCACAAGGTTGTAACGGTGGTGTTATCGTGTCACGGTCTTCACGGGATTTGCCGCCTGCCGGCTCTCACGAACTATTTCGACGAGCGCACGAAGCGCTGCGGTATAGGACCTCCAACCCAGTCCCATCACCTTGCCTTTTGCAGCGGCAGTGATAATCGAATTGCGATGGACCTGATCTCTTTGGTCGAGGTTGGACAGATGCACTTCGATGGTAGGAAAAGGAACGGCCTTAATGACGTCGTGGAGCGCCACACTCGAGAAGCTGAAGCCGGCAGGATTGATGATCGCGCCATCAACGTCATCAATGTGTGACTGAAAGGCGTCGACGAGGACGCCTTCGTGATTGGACTGCTGGATGATCAGTTCAACGCCGAGCTCCGCAGCGACGCGGCGGATGTTTTCATCGATGAATTCAAGTGTTTCCAGGCCGTAAATATTGGTTTCACGCCGCCCGAAAAGATTGGTGTTGGGGCCGTGCAAAACGAGGAATCGAAGCCGGCCGGCGCCATTAGAAGGTCGTTCGCTTCTAGTCATGTCATGACATCCTACCGAGGATAATTGACATTTCGCAATCGTTTAACGGTGTTGTTACCGTGTCACGGCGTGACTCGGGTCGGATCTGTTAGAATCTCAACCCCATGACGTCCAAAGCCCTCGAATCGGAACACGCGATTCGCGAACATCTGTCGGTATTGTTATCCAGCACCGCATTTGCGCAGGTTGACCGGCTCAAGCGTTTTCTCCGTTATGTTGTTGAAGAGACTGTCGCAGGTCGCAGTGAAAACCTCAAGGAATACTCGATCGGTGTCGAAGTTTTCGATCGCGAAGCATCGTTCGATCCACGAACGGACCCTATCGTTCGAGTGCAAGCCCGCAGGCTGCGTGCCCGATTGACTCGTTATTACGAGGAAGAAGGCCGCCATGAAGAAATACGGATTGAACTGCCCAAGGGGGGCTACGCGCCGCTGTTTCACCGCCGCGGCGCGCCTGGTCTAAAACGTACTGTCGCAACAGCTCTTGCTAGTCGCAATACGATCACCGTTCTTCCCTTCGCGGATCGGAGCCCAAACGGAGACATGGCTTATTTTTGTGAGGGGATGAGTGAAGAGATCATCAACGCGCTCGCCAAACTTCAACAAGTTCGAGTTGTAGCTTCGGCGAAAGGCGCTGAGGTGGGCGCAACCCAGGCAGCTACGATCATCAGCGGTAGCGTTCGCAAATCCGGAGATGCGCTCCGCATCACTGTCCAATTCGTGGATGCCGCGAATGGGTCGTATCTTTGGTCGGAAACCTTCGACCGCAGGGCAGGCGACGTGTTCGGCGCACAAGAAGAAATTGCCCAGGCGGTTCTGGGAAAAGTCAAAACGGACCTGATCGGTTCCGATGCCGGGCGCAGGACGCGCAGGCCCGCCAGCCTATCGGCGTACAACCTTTATTTACAGGGCCGATATCACTGCAGCCAACGTACGGATGCCGGGCTTCGCAAAGCGCTGGAATTTTTCGAGAGGGCCATCTCCGAAGATCCTCAGTATGCCGCCGCCTACTCCGGCCTTGCGGATGCGTACTCACTGTTGTCGCACTATGGAGTCCTGCCGCCAGCCGAGGTATGGACCAAAGCAGCCTC
>QHXA01000375.1:592-1133 GCA_003222755.1 Acidobacteriota bacterium | reverse complement strand
AATACCAACGCGCAATTTCGTTGGATCCGCGATCCGCTACCGCGCATCATTGGTACGCGGTCACCTGTCTTGTACAGCTTGGGCGTCTGGACGACGCCCTTGATGAAATGCTTCTGGCACAGACACTCGATCCGGTTTCGACGATCATCTCACGTGACACCGCGCGCGTTTTTTTCTACCGTCGCGAATTCGAAGCTGCCCTCGAGCAGTGTGACAGGACGATTGAACGCGATCCTTACTTCAGCGGTACGTACTGGATGCTCGGATTAGTCCAGGAGCAACTCGGAGACCTCGATGAGGCTGTCGCTGCATTCCAGCGCGGCATTCAGCTTGTCCCCGACAGCCGTATGTTGCGCGGGGCCCTGGGTCGCGTGTTCGCGTTAAGTGGAAAACCGTCCAAGGCCAAACAAATCATCCGTGAAATCGAGGACTCTGCCCGCCAGCGGTATGTATCACCATTCGAACCCGCAATGATCCACTTCGCCCTTGGCGATCTCGACCGCGGATTTGAGTGCCTCGTTAAAGCTCATGCAGAACGGTG
>QHXA01000375.1:0-556 GCA_003222755.1 Acidobacteriota bacterium | reverse complement strand
GATTCTCGACTGAGAGCGAACGCGAGTCAGATTGGATTAATGTAGCGCCCTTCTAAAAATCAGAACATCAGTTTCAGCCCAAATTGAATCTGGCGTGAACTCGTGGTTGTGCTCGTGATTTTGCCCGCCGAGGGACTGATGCTACTCCCAGAAAAGATGATCGGGTTCGGAAGACCGAAGTTTGCCCGGTTTGCGACGTTAAAGCCTTCCGCCCGGAACAGCACGCGCGTCCTTTCCGTGATCGGGACGGTCTTGAAGACCGAGAGATCAAATTCGGCCAGACCGGGGCCATCGAGCACTCCACGGCCCACGTCTCCCCAGGTCCCTAACGTGGGAAGGCTGAAAGCATTCGGGTCGAACCACTGGTCCACCTTGCCGATTTTCACGGGTCCGTGAAAATTTGGATTGTAGTTGGGACGGTCTGGATTGAATGTGTTTCCATTCCCGGACTGATTCGTCCCGACCAGAGGAGTCAGCGGGAAACCGCTCAGGATCGTCACGATGCCATTCACCTGCCAGCCGCCAGCCAGCTTGCCTGCTATGCCGGTTAATCCGT
>QHXA01000399.1:4861-9146 GCA_003222755.1 Acidobacteriota bacterium | reverse complement strand
TGATGCAATGCGACCAGGTGTAATTGCCGCTGAAGGTCAGGTTGCGCGCGGCACGCCTCTCGAGCGACAGCAGCATGGCGTGATAGATCGATGTACCACCATCGTCGAATTCGCCCACCGGGCCGATCTTGGCTCCGTCTTGAGGTCTCTCTAAAGTCAGCCGGCGACGTGCATCAGTATTTGTTGTCGTCGAACATACCGGATAACTCACACCATTGATGATGCAGGGATCCAGCCCGAGAAACACAGCGGGATTGATCGCGTTCTGAGTCCAAATGTGCGTCGCACGGGTAGCCAGATAGCTTGCGGATACGATCCAGTTCCGCGCAACCTGGCGTTGAATGGAGAGATTCCAGGAATAGGTCTGCGGTGTCGTCAAGTCCGGTTTATTCGTAAGAAACAATCCAGCCGGCAAGAACGGTGCATTCTTGTCCAGCGCATACGGGAATGGGTTTCCGAGACCCCTCCATGGCGCATCCAAGCCACCGGGCGGATTGCTGACCGACACACGGCCTCCCCAAGGAATCGAGCCGGCACTGTCTTCACGCCAGATGCCCGACAAGAACGTATAGCCGAAGGCATACGAAGCGCGGATGGACATCTTGCCATCGCCTTTCACATCCCAAGCCAATCCGACACGCGGCGCAAAGTGTGCCCACTGCGTCTTGATCCCTGTGCGCTCTGGAAAGCCCGGGTCGCCAGTGTAATAAAACCCGGCCGGCGCATTCGTGAAGACGGTGCTTTTGATGCCTTGCAGAAACCTATCGTGGTCGAAATTATAAACGGGGCCGGGAACGGAACCCTGATCTGGAACGAATTGCGGGAAGAAGGGTTCCCAACGAACGCCATAATTCGCCGTCAATCGGGGCTTGATTTTCCAGTTGTCCGTTATGTAAAGGTTGAACCGCTTTTCATGTATTTCGAGTTTGTTAGGCGTACCTTGTTGGAACGTCGAAACCCTCCCAAGCATGAAGTCGCCCATCGACAGGCCTGTCATGGAGCCGTTGAATGTAAACGAACCGCCGCTCAGAAAGTTAGCTCGCTGATTCACGCGGCCGTGGATCACGCCGACACCGAACGCCAGCTGATGTGAGCCTTTGACGATAGTTATATCGTCGTTCAACTGGTACTGCGTTGGTATCCAGTAAGTGCCAGATGGAACTTGAATGCCTAAGCCCGTGAATCCGCCGGTCATGATCCATTGCGAAATCCACTTCGGCGTGTACCCACAGTAGATGTCGGTTGCACCGGCATCACAGATCGAAAAAAACTGCTTTGCGTATTGGTGATTCGCCACACGGTTCGTCGCCAGATGGAATGCTTGAACGATGTCGCTGCCGATCAGGTACGTGTCGCCGAAAGCATACGACGTCGCGAGCGCGTCCGTGCCTTGAACGGCGGGCAACAGGTTCGCCGTGAGCTTGGAACTGTCCGGTTGGAATTGGCTGTTGACCAACACACGCCCGAACAGCGAGTGCTTTGGACTCTTTTGATAATCTACTTTGCCGACGTACACGCTATCGTTCCGCTGTACCGGGGCGCCCACCGTTACCAACCCACAATCGTTTGGCGGCGCGGACTGGCTTGCCAGGATCTTGTTGGCGATGTACACAGCAGCTTTGCTGTATTGCGTGGGATCGATGCGATTATTGGCGAATGGCGTCCGCAGGCTCCTGGCAACCCCCGCATTGCAAGCGGCGGAGGTGAACGCAGTCCAATCGCCCGAAAGCATCGCCGGAGTAGGAATGAAGTTTTGTACGTTGGCCGGATCCGACCGAAGTGTCGTGCGCTGATACGCGCCAAAGAAGAATACTTTATTCTTCACGATCGGCCCGCCGACTGTTCCTCCAAACTGATTTCGCTTGAGCGTACTCTTGACCTTGTTGCCGGTCCGTGGATCGATCGCAGCAAAATATTCTGTGGCATTGAAAAGGTCGTTGCGCAGAAATTCGAATAGATCGCCGTGAAACTCATTCGTTCCGGACTTGGTCACGACGGCAACTGCCGCGGAATTTCCTCGTTGAGCCGACAAACCCGTAAACTCTACTTTGAATTCCTGCGTTGCATCCGGAAATGGCATTGGCATTGTCGTGCCAATCAGGAAGTTCATGTGATTCGCACCATCGAGGCTGTAGTCCACTCCAAACGGCACACCGCCTCCGACCGAGATGTAGGGCAAATCGTTAAACAACCTTCCTGTACTGACATTCGTTGTTACTGCCGCGCCAGCCATGGTGATCAGGTCCGTGACCTGGCGTCCGTTCAGCGGCAGTTCCAAAATCCTCTGTTGCTCGATCACCTGGCCAACGCCGACGCTGCGAGTCTCGATCAGCGCTGCAGTCGCTTCAACCTCGACTTGCTCGCTCAGTTGCCCGACTTCCAGCGTGATATTAATAACCGGACTGCTGTTGACCTGCAGCACAATGCCGGTTTCCACAAAGGAGCGGAAGCCCCGTAACGACGCTTCCAATTTGTACGGTCCGAGCGGCAGATTCGATAACACGTACGCGCCCGTCTCGTTGGTTATTGTGTTCCGGGAAATCCCGGTCTCCATCTGCGTCGCCGTCACTTCCGCGCCCGGCAGCACAGCACTGCTTTGGTCTTTGACTGCTCCGCTGATCTGAGCTGTTGCTTGTCCCCAGAGATTGAGCGTCGAAAGAGCTAACACGAACATCACGGCTCCAGCGACACGTACACGATATTTCATATTTCTTCCTCCCGAAAACAGGGACGCCAAACGCAATGTAGAAAACTGGCGCAGTCTGTGCAGATGACGACCCCGTTGTCAAAACGATCTTGGGCTTTCGCGAACCCGAAGCGCCGGCTCCGCCTCGCCGAGGAGGGCCAGCAAATTAGCCAGGGGGACGCGATTGTGCGTACCCCTGGAAGACTCAACACGTAGCACATCGCTGCCTATTGTTAATGAGCGACGCGTCAAATCTGGTCCAGGGTCAGGAGTTTTGCAACACCCTCCTGCCGCATGCGATCTTCCGTGCGTCTCAAACCAGGGGTCATGCACGCCTCCGGCGTGCGGTTCCGCGGTGCGAAACACACTTTCAACCCCCGACAACCTCGCGAACCGGACCTACGCCAATCCACCGTTTAACGCGTGAGCAGTTGGTCGGTCCGGTGGTTCGACTCGAGAGCCTTTGTGCTGCCGGCTCAAGGGACCTTCGGGAACGTGGCTCGCGGATCGCTCCGTGGGCCCGGCCTGTTCAATGTCGACACGTCGTTCTTGAAGAAGATAAGAGTCAGTGAAGGACTGAATGTGCAGTTCCGAGCCGAGGCGTTCAATGTTCTCAATCACCCAATTTCGCGTACCCGAATGAGATCATTTTCTCGGGCACCCAGTACAGCTCCTCGGGTGGGGTCATTACAAACACGGCCACGACCTCGCGGCAAATCCAGTTCGCGTTGAAGCTCCTGTTCTGACATTCGAGCCTCGCGCGGTTTGTCTGCTGGTTTTACTGTAGCGGCGGTCTACGACCGCCGCCTTGCACCCCTTCGGCGTGCCGCCCGCACCGCGCGGCGGCGCGCGTCAAACCTTAAACCGCGGGAACAACCGCTCGGCGTTTCGGCGGCCCATGTTTTGCATGAATTCATCACTCAGTCCGAGACCGGGAAGCTCATTCACCGTTGACTCGATCGGTTCCGGTGAATAGTCGGTGCCGAACAGGATGTGGTCATGCGGCATGAACTTCATCATTGCAGCCATGGGCCAGGGAAACGTTGCGTGGGCGACGTCGTAGTGCCACTTTCTCAATTCCGTATAGAGTCCGTCGGGAAGATACTTTTCCGCACCGTTAGGAATGCGATCTTTCATGCGTCCGGCCAACATCGGAACCGTTCCGCCGGAATGCACGGTGATGAATCGGATCTTCGGATATCGGAACATCACGCCATTCACGACAATGCTGGCAACAGCGCGGGCAATATCGAAATCGTATTCGAGCATCGCTGCGGCGGGCCCATATTCGAGACGACTACAGCAGACGGGCGCCAGAGGATGCATGTAGACGATCGCATTCCTGCGATTGAGTTCCTGCCACATCGGCTCGAAATATTTGTCGCCGGGCCAGCGGCCCTTGTTGTCGTTCGTGTAGATGCCGATGCCGTCGATCTTCAGAGTGTCGAAGCAGTACTCGATTTCTTTCATCGTTCCCTCGATGTCCGGCAGCGGCACACCACCAAAGAGGCCGAATTTTTTGGGATATTGCTGCATCAGTTTTGCGCCGTAATCGTTGCCGGTTCGGACTGCCGCGCGGCCCTTCTCTGTACCGTTGTA
>QHXA01000399.1:0-4665 GCA_003222755.1 Acidobacteriota bacterium | reverse complement strand
TGTCTCGTCGTGAAATTCCTGCGTCAGGTTTCATAGTGCCTCCTCGAAGGAGATTAAAGTTGTAGGAAGAAGGAATCGCGCGGCCACAATACACAGTCGGCGTGGATGTGTCAATGCGAGTGCGGAGGAAGGCCGGCCGCATGGATTTTGTGCAGCCGTGTAGCTCAGCGTGTTCAGTGTGGACGCGACCGCTTGATAGTTTCCATTCGCAAGATTCGAATTGAATCGGCTATCCGTGCGGAGTACTCCGGCTCCGGTGAGACCACTCTGCCCGACTACGCCGCTCCCCAAATTGATTCCGTTGAAAATCTTGTCCAGCAACGGAGACTCGCTCGATTTTGATCTTGAATCCTCCGCGCTGCGCGATTGCTCGTTGGCTAATTGCTGATGCCAGTTTTTATAAATACATGAGCGAGGTATCATCTCTCGCACGCGAGGAGGTCAAGTCAAGTATGGAAGACGATAAGATCACACGACGAGATTTCGTATCGATGACGGTAGGAGTTGGCATTGGCACGTCGGCAGCGGCGGTCGCAATGGCGCAGCAGCGCGTGGTCGAAACGAACGTTGACATTAAAACCGCTGATGGCACCTGCGATGCGGCTTTCATCCATCCGGCAACTGGTTCGCATCCGGCGGTTCTAATCTGGCCCGATGCCTTTGGGCTGCGTCCATCGATGCGCGACATGGCCAAGCGGCTGGCAGGGGATGGATACTCGGTGCTCGTGCCGAATCCGTTTTATCGCGTGGCGAAGGCGCCAGTGGTTGAGAATGCATCCAACTTCAACTTCGGCGATCCGGGACAACGCGGCAAGCTGACGCCGTTGATGGGATCGATCAACGCGGCAGGCGCTGCCGAGCGCGACGCTGCAGCATTCATTGCATGGCTTGATATGCAGAAGGAAGTCGATCGTACAAAAAAAATCGGCACGCAGGGTTATTGCATGGGCGGACCACTCGTCGTCAAAACCGCGGCGGCTGTGCCGAACCGCGTAGGGGCGGGCGCCTCGTTCCATGGCGGAGGTTTGGTCACGGCGAACCCCGATAGTCCGCACTTGCTCGCACCCAAGATCAAGGCTCGGATGTATTTCGGCATCGCTGCGAATGACGACATGCAACAGCCGGATGCGAAGACAAAACTGAAAGAAGCATTCGCCGCCGCGAAAGTACCAGCGGAAATCGAGGTGTACTCGCAATCGCAGCATGGTTGGTGCGTGCCGGATATGCCGAAGCAGGCGAACGGCGAGCCTATCTACAACAAAGCGGATGCAGATCGCGCCTGGGGCAAACTCCTCGCGTTGTACAAAGCTGCATTGGTCTGAGAACAGAATTCATCACGGCAACAGAATCAGAGCCTGTGCGGGCCCGCGCAGGCTCGGCTGAAACCGTGCGGCGAGCGAATTCTGAAGAACTTTATCGAAATCCGCTGCGGTAAAGCCACACACGCCTCAACATGCTGGGATGGGGAATGCCATCGAGATGGCAATGCAACTCAACTTTCGGGAGTTGTTGATGCATCACCCAAGCGCTATCGGCGGCTTCGCAATTTGGAAATTAATCGAAGGATTTCGATATACAGCCAAATGAGCGTGACCATCAGACCGAACGCGCCATACCACTCCATGTATTTCGGTGCGCCTCGCTCCGCTCCGGATTCGATGAAGTCAAAATCCAGGACGAGATTCATCGCGGCAACACCCACAACGACGAGGCTGAATGCAATTCCGATCGGACCAGAGCCGTGAATGTACGGGATGGAGAAGCCCAAAAATCCCAATAGCATGCTGGCGAGATAAACGAGCATGATGCCCCCGGTTGCGGCGACCACGCCGAGCTTGAAGTTTTCAGAAGCGCGAATCATTCCCGAGCTATACGCAAGCAGCAGACAGAACAACGTTCCGAAGGTCAGACCCGCCGCCTGCATCGCGATTCCATGGAATTGGAGTTCGAGCATTGCGGACAGACCGCCAATCACGAGGCCTTCGAGTAATGCGTAGAGCGGTGCGGTGACCGGCGCCCAATTCTGTTTGAAAACTGTGACCAATGCCGTCACAAACCCGCCAACCGCGCCGATGAGAATCCATGGCCCAACCTGTTCGCCGGAACGGACCTGACTCCACGTCCATGCCGAAGTCGCAAGCACGCAGAGCAGCAGGATGCCGGTCTTATTGGCCGTTCCTTGCAGTGTCATGCGCTCTGTGCCAATCGCCGGCAGACCGGTGAACGTCTTGGAATTCAACGCTGGATTTGCGCTTCGAAGTGTCGCCATCGTGTTCTCTCCTTCTTTCGACGTGTTAGGGTATCACTACAATGATTCGATTTTCTCCGCCGCTTCGGGCCAGGCGCCGTCTAGGAACGTTCGAACCGGGCCGTAGACTTTTTCGGGCGCTTCGATCCAAGGCGCATGAGCGACATTCTCAATGGTAAGAAGGCGGGCATTCGGCAACATCAAAGCCCATTC
This sequence comes from Acidobacteriota bacterium, assembly GCA_003222755.1. Lineage (GTDB taxonomy): Bacteria > Acidobacteriota > Terriglobia > 20CM-2-55-15 > 20CM-2-55-15 > 20CM-2-55-15. The sequence goes on along the minus strand of QHXA01000399.1, from coordinate 2,204 downwards.
CCTTCCGCCTCCATAAGGAGAGCTTCGGTCTTTCGTACCGTGGACAGTTAGGACAGGCGACTGAACTTTTTCGAAATCGTCCGGCGTGAAGTGGAGACGTTGAATGGAGGGCATGAGGACCTCCGTCCAATACTTCATCAGATTCAATTCCGTGGGGAGATGACAACCTTCCCAATGCCTGATCTTCTCAGCGTCTGCGGGATTCGCCACATAAAGAGGCCGCAGCAGGGTCCAGAATTTCCGGCAGAATTCCTGCGGATCCAAAGCCTGGCTCTGTTTCTGCAACTCCCACACGCTCGCAAAGAATTGTTGAAGGATGGCATCGGCATTCGTCAGGTGCGCCAGATATTTCGTCGACTGGTCAGGCTGTAAGGGGCTGAGTTGGACCACGCGGCGAACACGAGCCGGATACCTCATGGTGTACAGGATCGGAATGATTCCAGCATACGAGTGTGCGATCAGATCCATTCGGTCAACTTGGAAATGCCGGCGAACAGCTTCGATATCTTCTACGTCCTGCTGAACGCCACTCAGCTTTGAAGCGTCGGAGACGTAATCCGAACGGCCCCGATTGCGAAGATCGAGACCGATAAGTGTGCGGCCTTCGGCGAGGTACTTGAAATCGTTGAACAGGAAAAACCCATTGAGGACAACAAGCGTTTCCTCGCCGTCACCTGCCGTCTCGTAGAAGAGACGGACTCCGTCTTCGACCGTTATGTAACCTTCGTTCGTTGGCATGCTTGTTTGGCCCCTCCTTCGAGGCGTGGCCGCCGCCGATCAAGCAAATGTCTTGCTACCTTAGCATCGGCGCGGCGGGGGAGGTCAGACTCTTGTTCGGGCAGGGTGTCCGACGTCACGCTGTTAACGGATCGACTTGCCGCAGCACATTCAACTGAAATTGCCGCCCACGTTGTTGATCGTAGCCCTCCAGCGCCAGATCGAAACTCATCGAAACAACGCCTCTTGGGGTATCATCTGCTTTCCCGAACGTCGAACATCCAGGTGCAAACGAGGAGGAACTATGGCGAAAAGGCTGTGGGTTACATCTGTTTTGCTGATTCTTCTGGCGCTGACGCAAGCGGCGCCGATGGCACAACAGCCACCGGCGGCTCAGCAATTCCCACCGGGATACATCGATCCGAAGCCCATTCTGGACGCGGCTCGCAAAGCTATCGGCAACGACGCTCTGCATTGTGTCACGATTGCAGGAACGGGCTACGACGGTGCCGTGGGCCAGCAGAAAGAGGCTGGGAAGAACGTCTACTGGCCGCGCATCGACTCGCTCGCGAACTATACACGGACGATGAACTGGGACAACTGGACGATGAAAGAGGAGTTCGATCGAAAACCAGGGCTTGCGCCAGCAATGTGGAAGTACGGAATCGGTTGGATCGACGGTACGCCGCTTCAGAAGAATGCACACGAGATTTTCATGCTCAACGGCAAATACGGATGGTACGTGGATGGGTCGAACGGCGCGCCGACCGCGGTGCCACCGGACATCGCCGAGATCTGGCCGGTGGAGCTGGTTCTCAATCCGCACGGGTTCCTGAAAGCGGCTCAGTTGTCGGGTGCAAATCCCAAAGCAGCATGGCGCTGGGAACTGGGCGAGATGGGACGCGACGGCCCGGAAGTTCAGCCCGAGATCACGCGGATCGTTTCAATCATGTTCGGCAAATATCGTGTCGATGCCACGGTCAACAAGGAGAACATGCTTCAAAGGATTCACACATGGGTGCCCGATCCTGTCCTTGGTGACATGAACTACGAGCACGAATTTACGAATGCGACTTACATCGATATCGGCAATGGCATCAAGTTCCCAACCGTCTGGCATTCGCATGAAGGCTGGGATGACAACTTCAACGCCCAGAATATCAGCGCAGGCCACAACGCCTTCGGTGGCCCGATGAAAGATGTCAAGCCGAACGTTTGCATGGACCCCGTCGTGGTTCCGGACTCAGTGCGGAACGCGACCTTCCCGGTTCGCGTTGAAACGACGAAGCTGGCCGATGGCGTGTATCTGATGGGTGGCGCCTCGCACAACAGCGTGGCCATCGAGTTCAACAACTACAGCGCAGTCTTCGAGGCGCCGCTCAATGAAGACCGGAGCCTCGCCGTCATCGAAGAAGTGAGGAAGCTAATTCCTAACAAGCCCATCCGGTTCGTGATCAATACCAATCAGCACTTTGATCACGCCGGCG
>QHXA01000398.1:368-5244 GCA_003222755.1 Acidobacteriota bacterium | reverse complement strand
GCCGCGGGCGCCGTCGGCAGGCCGCAGTTGACCGGGTGTCCCGGAGTTGCCAGCAGTGGCTGGTTGGAACCATAAAAGAGGAACAGATTGTTTGCGTACGATCCGACGTAACCCAGGTCGAAACTGAAATTGGTAGAGATGGCGTACCGCACGTTGAGGTTCCATTGTTGTAACTTAGGAAGTCGGAAGCGCGGTCCGATAATCCGGTCCCAAAGGTTTGAGGAGGGCGTTCGTAGTGCAAACCCTAAGGTTGTGGGCGGGAATGGCACTTGTAGTGTTGACGCATTATTGCTGGCTCCCGAACGACCGATGAGCTGGGCAAACGGCTGCATGTTCGTCGAAGGAGTACCTTGTGCATTTCCTCTCTCGCTGAGAGGTTGATAGAACCAGCCATAGCCCCCGCGTACAACCACGCGGCTCTGCGTGCTTCCGGGTTGCCATGCAAAGCCAAAGCGAGGCGCCAAGCTGTCCAAAGGAGCACCATTTTCGTGGTGACTCTTGTTGGGGCGCACAATCACTCCGGGAGGCGGCGGCCCGAAGGGTTGGCCCGTATAGGGGTTGATTCGGTTCGGATTGTACTCAGNNNNGGAGGCGGGCGGAATGGGCACGGTCTGCAACAGCGACGGCCAAGCGTTACCCAGGTCGTTCGCTTCGCCAAAAATAGGCGGCAGGTATTCCCAGCGCAGACCAAGATTGAGCGTGAGGCGCGCACCGGCTCTTAAATCTTCTTCGACGAAGGCGGCGGTATGGTAGAACTGCTGCGAAAGCACGGCGGCGCCCCGCGGTCCCATACCTTCATTGGCCTCGATAGATTGAATATTGCTGAGTCCCTGAGGACTGCCATTTTGGGCCGCACTCATTCCCAGCAGGAAATCGGTGAAGTTCTGAAATGCAAGCCGTCCTCGAGCGAGGCCAATGTTGGAGGATTTCAGATGCTGCGTTAAAACGAAGACCCCGGTGCGAATGGTATGCCTTCCATGAATCCAAGAAAGAGTATCCGACCAGGAATAAGTTTTGCTGCCGTTCAGGAAATCGCTAAACACGTTTCCCGCCTGAAAACCTCCCAATGATCCGCGCATTGTGATATCCGGCAACCCCGGAGATAAAGCATTCGCAGGGATCATGCCGACGGAAGTTGCTAACGCGAGGCCCGGCGCTGTCGGCTCGGAAAGGCTGTCCGTAAATGTCATCCGCGCTTCATTGGCCAAATTGGGTGTCAACACCGAACTGAGTTGGTTGCTGGTGATGTAGTTCGTATCGTGTGTTGTTATGGGGAATCCCGGAGTTGGCGGTGTCTCGGGAGAACGAAGGAAGTCGGATGAATATGCTCTTTTCGTGTCCGCCTTGGCGTGATAGAGCCTGCCTGTGACTGTGTGTTTCCTGGAAATCAGGTAGGCGATGTTGAAGAGCCCCTGGTCTTCGTCATACGTGGACGGAATACTAAAGGAAGAAAGCCCCAGGCCCGCATTCACTCCGCTGGAAAGAATCGTTTGAGGCGTGGGGATCAGATAGCTGTTGTCGGCTTGCTTCAATTGCAGCAGCTTCAGAGCCACAGGATTGATGTTGGAGCCATCACAGGCCACCTGCACTCCACGGGCAAACGTCAAGTACCTGGACTGTTCAGCCGGCGACTTGTTTGCCGGACAGAACTGCGAACCGATCGTGGCCGGTGAGCGATCGTTGGTGAGTGGGGGAAGAATAACAGTAGATAACGAAGCGGTGGGATCCAGCCCGTTTACCTGCCGTGTTCCCTGATACGACCCAAAGAAAAACAATCTGTCTCTCTTGATTGGTCCGCCGAGCGTGCCGCCAAATTGGTTCTGCTTCAGAGTCGCGCGCGGTTGTCCGGCGGCATTCCTGAAAAACGAATTGGCATTGAAAATATCGTTGCGCAGGAATTCCCAGGCGTCTCCGTGAAACTCGTTCTGGCCGGATCGTGTAACCAGATTCACATTGGGAACCCTCGTGCCATACCCGGCGTCGTATTGCGAGGTCTGAATTTTGAATTCCGAAATTGTATCGGGGTTGGGAACGGTGCTGGCGGAAGCTGCGCCGTCTAGTGTGTATGTGCCTGTAGCGGTGTTGCCATTCACATTTACCGTCTCAGAGCCGGCTCCCAGCATCCCGGCATTATTAACACTGGCGGTGGAGCCGGACGACATCGAGAGCACTTGCGTTAAGTTGCGCGTTGTCAGTGGGACCGCCGAAATGGTCTTGCTGTCCACCAGCGTGCCGCTCGACGACGTCGCCGTCTCGCTGAACTGGCACTGACAGGCAACACGTTCTTCCGATTCGCCCGTCTCGAGCTGGGCATCAAGGTCGGGTGCCTCCGAGACATTTATGACCAGGGACATCGCTCTGGAGGTCTTAAATCCTTGCGCCGAAAAGTCCACGTCATAGGTGCCGGGAGAAAGCAACGAGAATCCATAGAGGCCCTTCGCGTCAGTCATCGTGGTTTGCGTCTGCCCAATCGTTGCGTTTACGAGGGTGACGGTCACACCAGGAACAACTGCGCCCGTCGGATCCACCACGGTGCCACGTAGTGCACCCGTCGTTGCCGATTGCGCCCACAAGCAAGAAGAGGCGCTAACGAAAGCGGCGATGAGAAGGGTCCAGAATATAGTCGGCAGGGGCAGTCCGATTGAGCTCTCCTTAGTGCTCCGGCGCACTTTTTATTCGAGTAGTCATTTATCCAGGTGTGGCCGATCCCTTTCGTTTTCGGCACAGACCGACTCCAGAGTGTCGGTATCCGGCAACAGATGTATGGGGAATTTCACCGCAAACGGGCGCGTATACATCTTTGGGTCATCGATAGTCACTTCGACATCCATATGACCGAAATTGGTACGCCGGAAGCGCTCAATGATGTGCATCGATTCACTATGAGGATGGCCAAATCCGTCAAGCCAGGTTCTATCGTTAAAGCCGATGCTGTCGACGACCAACGTGTCGCCTTCCCACTTGCCGACGGAATACCCCATCCACATGGGCTCAGCATTTGCGGGAAGCTTGCGGTCATCTGTATAAATCTGGCGAGGAGGATTGTTGTCCTCCAGCAACATGACGATCTCCACCGGCGTTTGGATCATCTTGAAAGGCGCAATCAACGTTGAAAACGGCACGCCTCCGGGAAGACAGTGCGACGTCGGAATGTCTTTCCCATGGGTCTGGCCGCGTTGCGCAAATAGCATGGCCGCTTCGGGCCGCATGGGCTCCTCTCCGGGTTTAAAGTCCGCAAGAATGTTCAAAAAGTATTTGGAGTAGGTTTGCAAATCCACACCAGGGTCCACCAGATCCGCGGTTGCACCAACCAGGCGCAGCGCTTCGCCGGGTTGCGATCCATGTGCCTGCCATACGCCGGACAGATCCGGTTTGCCATTCGGGGCGCGCGGAACGGGAGCCGACAGGTTCGGCTTCCCGTCACGCGTGCGCGGAATTCGCGCATCGGGATGATTCACCCACTGCGCATTCGCGCACGTCGCGAATGCCAGCGCGATCAGCAATATTGGCTGCCACGTCGAAATATTTTTCATCGGGGACTCCCAATGGGGCGAGACGATAACACACTTTCATTTTTCTTCTTTACTGGAAACACCGTTGAATGGCGATCGACTGCAACTGCCTTGGTTCCGGCTGTGAGTGCGTACAACCGCGCGGTTTGAACCTGACATTCTGAGCGAAAATAGCTCGCGAAAGGTCATGAAAATTAGTCGCATGTTTGCGTGACTGTCGCTGGCCGGTAAAGCGGCGATAGCCTGAGACGCAAGAGCAACGACCCGGGGCGAGGCGATAGATTTTTGATAAGGCTTCATTGAAACAGTGACGCTTGCGTCAGCCTCGATCGTGCAGATTTTGGTGTGTATCGGCGGAAACGGATGCGATGCGATTCACGGAATTGCGCCGTCGTCGAAGGCCTCCCTTTCGGCGGACCTTCAGCTACTGCTGTGGCGGCGTGCCGCGCTGGATCGGTCCGCCGCCTCCAGGAGGAGCACCTTGCGGACCACCTGTCGCCGGAGCGGCCGCGCCCCGCCCGCCGCGTCCAGCGAGGCGTGTCTCTGGTAATCGGTTGAAGTAGTACGTCCGGTAGCGAATCGAATTTCCTTCTGCATCCAAGAACTCCGGCGACTGCTGAAAAATCAGCGGCGGCGGCATGCCTTTGACCACAGTCGCATCGAAGATGTACAACCGGTTTTCGTGTAGATAAATGCCCACGTAGGTCCGCGATTGATCGGGATTGGTGAGCTGCAGCTCGTGGCCGGTCACGAGGTTGATGTAGTGGAAGGCGTCAAAGGTCACTTTCACGTCGGGTTTCTGCCGGTATTGCGTAGCGGCGTACTGGACAGAGCCGAGAATGTCGATCTGCCAATACATTGGAGCTTGAAAGTCCGCGCTGTGCTGATTTGCCGTGTAGATGGCTTCCGAATCTGAGTAGTCGACGACAGTCACCGTGTAGCGATTGGGCCCCTGCTGCCAACGATGCATTGTTGCTGGGAACATCGAATCGTACTCGGATTTCCACTTGATCTTCTCAATCGTTGGCTGCCCAGGTGCGGTGACCGCAAACCGATCGTCCAGGTTCTGGTAACGGATCCACTCCTGCGCGAAGAGCGGCCGTCCAACGAGCAGCACGCATCCTGCGGCAAGAATTCTCGCGACGCGCATGAAATAGCTCCTTCCGCCCGCTGATCCGACGGGCAAAAGAATAATGGCAGAAAAAGGCCATTGGAACAATCTGCCGTTTCTCGGCTTGTCGAGAGAACAGAGAACGTGGCCTGTCGCTGAATGACCAGCAACCCGCGACAGTGACATAAAGCATTGCGAGTCTTGGCTGTGTTCGCTAAACAGCAATTCGATTGTGGCGGAGTGAAATCCTCAG
>QHXA01000398.1:0-320 GCA_003222755.1 Acidobacteriota bacterium | reverse complement strand
ATTATTCGTATTTTCATGCAAGCCTCCAGATGAAAGGTGCTATCGGAGCAACTGCGGCGCGAACTCGCACGTGTTTCTTAAAATATGATTTTGAGCGCGACCTGCTGGCTTCGCGCCGGCAGTGCCGCTGATCTGGCCTGCATTGGCCGTTCCGATCGTGGCCTTTGGGTTATTGAAGTTCGGATGATTGAACGCGTTAAACTCTCCCACCTCAAAACGGCCTTCCATCGTTCGGTGATGTCGAAATTGCGCCGGGACCTTCCAGGATGAAATTGCCGGCGTTACCAAAATTGAATTGCGCAGCGGCAGCGAATGCAGTG
>QHXA01000397.1:4701-5649 GCA_003222755.1 Acidobacteriota bacterium | reverse complement strand
TTGCGCGCCGCGATCGACTGGGCCGAGAAAGAAAATGCACGAACCGGCTCGCCGTTGAAAGGCAAGATCGCCATGGACAAAGTTGCGGTCATGGGCCAGTCGTGCGGAGGATTTCTCTCGGTCGCGCTGGGCGCCGATCCGCGCGTCAAGACGATCGGCGTGTTCAATTCAGGCGTGCAGAAAGCGACGCCCGGCGCTCCGCCGTCGCCGTTTCCCACTTCGGACGCGCTGCCCAAATTGCACGGGCCCGTGCTGCTCATCAACGGCCACGAACCCGACTTCATGATGGCGCAGTCGGCAGCGACGTTCGACATGATCGACCACGTGCCAGCGTTCTACGGCGCCCGGCACAACGCCGGCCACACCGCGACTGTCTTTCATCCTGGCGGCGGCGAGTTCGCCAATGTCGCGTCGAACTGGCTCATGTGGACATTCAAAGGCGACAAGAAAGCCGGCGCGATGTTCGTCGGCAAGAGCTGCAGCCTCTGCACGAATTCGAACTGGGACGTGCGATCGAAAGGCATCAAGTAATGAAATCGCAAATCGCTCTCGCGGTAGTCCTCGGCTGCGCGGCAGCTGTTATCTATGCGCAGAGTCCGTCGTCTTCGTTTCCTCGCGGCAGCAGCATGCAGAGCTGGCAGAATCCCGGACTGAAGAACGTGCTCGCGAAGTGCAAGAATCCGCCGCAGCCCTTCTCGATTGCCGGCGCCGGCCAGTCGGCGGACGCGAACGCGGCGCCGCCGGATCCGGTCCTTCCAGCCACGGCCGGTAAAGCCGTGCGAGGCGCCACCGTGACGGCCGTACCCGTGATTTCATGATGGCGGCAGGCGCGCAGTCGGCTCACCGGCCACGAGTACCGCAGACGATCACGGCGTCTATGAATTGATCCTGTCTGTCGGTCAATATCTCCTGGCCACAATGAATGTAAACGTCACTTGAACGTATAAC
>QHXA01000397.1:4211-4691 GCA_003222755.1 Acidobacteriota bacterium | reverse complement strand
CAAACAACGACGCGAGCAACGTCATGCAGCTCGATGCCTCGACGGGCCTCGCCAAGATCGTTCACCGCGACACAAACACCGGCGGCGCGGTCACGCGCAGCAAGAACGGCGCGCTGTTCGTCGCCGAACGCGGGCTTGGCTCGGCTATCGAACAGCTGGAGCCTCAACGGAAGACGCTGGCGAACTCGTTCCACGGCGAGCCGCTCGAATGCGTGGGCGGCGTCGTGAACGATTTGGTTGCCGACGCGCGCAGTGGCGTCTACTTCTCGGTCACCGGCGCTGCGGGCAGCGGAGTGTTCTACGCCGACCCGAAAGGCGTAGTCTCGCAGTATGGGAAGGATGTTCCGCTCGCCAACGGCATCATCCTGAGTCCCGACGAGAAGACGCTCTACGTCACGAACGGCGCAGTGGTGTTCGCGTTCGACGTGAAGCCGGACGGCTCGCTGACCAATCAGCGCGAGTTCGGCAAATTGCAGGGCG
>QHXA01000397.1:0-4154 GCA_003222755.1 Acidobacteriota bacterium | reverse complement strand
TCTTCGCGCCGGACGGCAAGTTCGTCGGCAGCATCCCGGGCCCGCAGGGCTTGCACGGCACGTTCTTCGGCGGCCGCGACAAGAAGATGCTCTTCGGCATCGTGTTTTACGGCGGATGGGGAACTCCGAGCGCGCGAAACCGCATCATCGCGATTCCGACGATCGCGCAGGGTTATACCGGGCGAGCGAAGTAGCCTGTCGGGAGCGCTCGTCACGAAGTGCCCGAAAGAGTTCCGTCGACAAAATCAGTGGTGATCGGCCACAAGTATGGAGTCGGATACGCCCAGAGCTATCGGCAACTTGCGACGGCAGTGTCAACCGCTTCGGATTTACCGCGAGATTTCTCTGTGTCTCTGTGTCTTTGTGGTTAAGGATTAACGTTTCACATTCGACGAATGTCTTTTACGGCTTCACACAATGTGTTCTCCCTCGGAACACGCGGTGACAGCTCATGCACGAGTCGTTGAGTTGATTCGTGGACTCGCTGGCGGTTTCTTGATTCCGCGTTTGCGACGCCCGGTAGGCTGCCTTGCCGGCCTCCGCGAGCTGCTGAGTGAATTTGATCCAGTCGGGATCCGTCACCGGAACGGGCTTACCATTTTCGCAACGCCGGCCGGGAGTGAGCATGAGCGTGGCGGACTCCGCTATGGATGCTGCAGCGTAGTCGACCATTTCCCATCCTCTATAAACACCGCCTCCCCACGTGAGCCAATCGACTTCTCCCGTCGGAGCTGCGGCGTTGGCTGCCGGTTTTTTAACTCCCGGATCGATAGTCTGAACACTGAATAGAAGGTTGGCGCTGGGAAACAGAATCCCGCGCATCACCTGAGCAAGATTGCCGGAAGCCGGCAGAGACAAAGGCGGTGCCACAGCCACCCCCTTCGGTTGTGTTGCGGCTCGACGCGGGAAGGTCACACCGTTCAAGGCAGCCTCATTCAAAATAAGTTCCGCGCGCCCGCTGGGGAACTTGCCCGCCTGAAGGATGTAGGTCAGCAAGTCCGCAGTTTCCTGTGACGTCAGCGCGCCCGTGTCATCTCTCGGCATGGTCTTGAGAATCTTGTTGGCGAGATCCAGCAACGGATGCGTGTCCCAATTCGAGAGGAAATCGTCCCCGGTCAGCGGCGGTCCGGTGCGACCAGCAAGATTCGCGCCATGACATGACGCACATCGGTTTTGATAGAGCGTCTGACCGCGCATTGCCTGTTGGTCGGTGTAGATGCCGTCGTTGAGGGTTTGCCCAGTTTGTAAAGCGAGCGCAACAGATCCTGCGAGCAAGAACGCAAGCACGAGTCTTATGAACATTGGCGTATTATGCGATGAATCCAGCACGTGCTGCGAGGAAACATAAAATCGGCTGCAACAGCGAGGAGTACTTCGAAGATGAAATCCGTTTGGTTAACGTGCTGGCTGTTTTGCGGCGTAGCGATCGCGCAAATCGATCGAGTAAGGACATACTCTGGGAAACTTCGTCACGGGCAGTCCAGTTTCGGCGGCCGCCTGTTCGACCGCCTTGCTGTAGCATTTCGCCAGTCTTTCATCTGCGTGTTTGCGGAGCGTCTCGCTTTCCAGCAAGTCTTCCAGTTCATGCCTCTGCGAAACGATTGTTCCACACCATGAATTCGAACGCTGTTCGGGCTGATGCTGCCATTTCAGCAAGTGTGCAATCAAAAGAGTAAGGCGGTTTGGCGGCAGGGGGTCGCTCACACACGGCGTTGCCAACCAGTTTTGTGCAAAGCCCCTCTAGAGCTGGTACAGGCGAAGGTGTATCCTTGCTATTTTCCTGGGAACATTCTGCGTCGAGGACGGTATTAAAGGGGACAGGAGCAACCTCTATGAGTCACAGAACGATTTTCATCACTCTGGCAGCGATGGTATTTGCCGGTACAGCGTGGGCGCATCACAACATGTCAGCGCTTTACGACTTCAACGATCGGATCACAATGACCGGCATACTAACCAAGATCGATTGGAGAAATCCTCATATCGAACTGACCGTGGATACGAAGAGTGGCAGCGAAACGCAAAGCTGGTCGCTGGAAGGTCCGGCGCCAAGTTTCTTTCGAGCGCGCGATATCAATAAGAGCGATATCGAAGCAGCGCTCAACAAAACCGTCACTGCCGAGGCGAGCCGCGCCAGAGATGGATCTCACGCCGGACTCTTACGCGTGATGACATTGCCGGACGGGAAACTGATCTCGGCATGCCCGCAAAACTGTTGAGCGAAGGAGACAGCCGTGAAGAAAACATATCTCAGCGCGATCACTATTGCCGTCCTATTGTTGACTGCCGCTCACACCTTCGCCCAGCTCCCAAAAGATCCCGAAGAAAGAGCGAAGGTCATCGCGCAGATCATGCAATCCAGCGCGCGGCAGCTCATGTTGTTCGACCGGGAGGGAAAAGAACTCAATGGCGTTGGACCAAAAGATTTGTACAACCAACCGGTGTTCTCGCCGGATGCCAAGCGCCTCGCTGTCATCAAGACAAATCTGGAGAAGGAAAACAACGACCTCTGGATATTTGAAGTGGGCGGTGGTCAGGGCAAACAAATTACCTTCAGCGGTGAGCGGGAGCAGTCAACGTCACCGGCGTGGTCCCCTGATGGGAGCTACGTTGCCTACGTCGCATTGCGGCAAGCAGGCTTCGGTTTGTATCGAAAAGCGTCGAACGGAGAAGGCGCCGAAGAGCTTCTCTATAAGAATAACGCGCCGCTCACTCTCACCGACTGGTCGCAGGACGGACAGTACCTGACTTATTTTTCTTCGGACCTCGGCGGCGGAGCGATATTCGCTTTGCCGCTTGCTGGAAGTGGGGAACGGAAACCGATCGAGATTTTCCGCAGCAAATTCCAGGTCACGGGTCCCCGCCTTTCCCCGAATGATCGTTTCGTTGCTTACATCACGAACGAGTCCGGAAAAAATGAGCTCTATGTGCGGCCCTTTAATCCGACGGCAGCTCCAGGCACAGCGCCATCCGCAGGTCCGTGGAAGCTTTCCGACCAAGGCTCGCAAGGTATGGCATTTTGGCGTCGTGACGGCAAAGAGTTGACATACCTGGGTCCCGATCGAGGGATCATGGTCGTTTCGGTGACCACTTCGCCCGATTTTGAATTCGGAAAACCCCAACTACTGTTCCGTCCGTCGGAATCGACTCCGGTCGGGCCTGGGACGGCCAGCGTGAATCGCGACGTCGATCGATTTGTGATTGCTGTCCCGCCGCCGCAGCTGCGGCAACTCACGGTGCTCGATCGTCAGGGAAAAGGCGTCGGCACGATTGGGCAGCCGGGCCTGTTCGGCCAAACCAGACTTTCTCCCGATGGAAAGCGCCTCGTGGCGCTGAAAAATGATGCTCAAACCGGAATCAACGATATCTGGGTTTATGATGTCGCCAGCGGGACAGCCACGGCCGTCACCCATCAGACCCAGTCTGAGAATGTGAATTCGCCCGTTTGGTCTGCCGACGGCAAGTATGTCGCTTACGTTTTGACTAAGGAGAGTTACTCGAGCATCTACCGAAAAGCGGCCGATGGGTCAGGCGAGGCAGAACTCTTGTTCCGCTATACGCCCGGTGCTTTTATCCCCTTCACCGACTGGTCGCCCGATGGAAAGTATCTGACGTTCTTTAATGGAATGATGCTGATCGTTCCGCTACGCGCCGGTGAGAATCCGCTCGACCGGAAAGCGCTGGAGTGGCTACGAGAGGATTACGATGCCGCCTTCGGCCGATTTTCTCCCGATGGACATTTCCTTGCGTATTTTTCCAATCAAGCCGAAGTGTTGAAGCTGCAGCTCTACGTCCGCCCATTCGATGTGAACAAGCCCGATGCTCCGGGCGGTCCTGCCGTTCAGGTGACCAATATCAAAAGCGGCGTGGGCGGCTTGCCCTCCTGGCGGCAGGACGGCAAGGAATTGTATTTCATGAACATCGATAGAGAAGTCATGGCGGTGGATCTGACCCCCGCGCCAAAGTTTCAGGCCGGAACGCCTCGGGTCTTGTTTAAACTGCCGGATCCGTTAGCGAGCGGCCCAGCGATCAGCCCCGACGGCGAACGATTCATCGTCGCCATGCCGATCAAATGATCAAAGGTCAAACTTACCGGGAGAGTTAATGGTCAAACGCTATGTCGTCCTTGCCATCCTCAGCCTGTGCGTATTCAG
>QHXA01000388.1 GCA_003222755.1 Acidobacteriota bacterium | reverse complement strand
CCTGCATCTCAAATCCGAAATCCGAAACCTTAAATTGGACTAGGCTCAGATGCAGCAGTGCGGCTCAGTCCAATTTGAGGTTTCGGATTTCGGATTTGAGATGCAGGATTTGTCCAATTTAAGATTTCTTCTCTCCTCCGTGTTAGCCAGCCATCAGAACGTCCACCGGACACCCAGCCTCGCGATTCGTGGGTTGACCGTGGTTAAGACCTGTCCATAGGTCGCGCCGGTCTGATTGTTGGTGCTGAGAATGGCGGAAGAATTTGTGATGTTGAACAGATCCAGCAACCCTTCCAACTTCCCGCCCGACTCACCGACGCTTATGCTCTTGGCAAATCGAAGATCAACCAGGGCGACGGTGGGGTAGAAATAGGTTCCGACTGGATCCACTGTCAGGGAGATCGTTCCCTGAGTTAGCCCCGTCGTGTTCAGAGTGCGTCCATATGGCTCACCCTTAGTGAGGCGAAATGAAGCCGACGAAGCGATTCGGAACGGAAGCTCGTAATGCCAGTAGTTGAGCCCGCTGTTATATTTCAAGCGATTGGGATCCTGCGGTACCCCTCCGGTATCGCTCGCGATATCCTGTCCGATGGCTGTCGCGATGCTCCACGTCTTGTAGTGAGTAACGTCGAAGCCAGTCAACATCTGCCACTTCTTCGACATGCGCTTTACACCTTCGATATTGTACGTCGCAAAATCGGAGCTGTTCGCCGGATCGTTGGTCAACAGATCGGCCCGGCGTCCAACGAAATTTGGGTTCAGACTAAAGAGCGTAATGGTGCGATCATCCGCCGCCGAAGTGAAATCACGCCCACGATCCGTGAAGTTGACGGGGATGTTGTACTCCGAGAATGGAATGGCTGTGTTCAAGACGCGCATTCGGTTCCGTTCAAACTTGCGAACGTAATTGAAACGGATCGTCATGTCGCGCGTGAGCCGCTGATCGATGCCGGCCACGTATTCGTCCGTGTATGGAAGCTTGAGGTCCGGATCCAGTTTGCGATTGGGACCGCCAGTCGTTGACAGCAGCCGATTATTTGGGCCCGGCACGAAGGGAAGCGTGCCGTCCCAGGTATAACGTTTCGTGGTCTTAGCCATCGGATTCACGAATCCGGCCATTGTCGAATTCGCGTTGGTGATGGTTCCGGCGTTATAGGAGTACCTGCCATAGCCAAGTTTGATCGCGGTGCGCCCAGATCCGAAGATGTCGTAGACGAGCGACAGGCGCGGCACCAAGCCATTGAGCCGATGGAATGTGAAACCAGAATAGGTGACCTTTTCCTGATATGGGCCAGAGCCCGGTTTACTCTGCTCGTCATAATAGGGAAGAAACGAATCGAAGCGGAACCCCGCGTTCAACGTGAGCCTTCGAATACTCCACGAGTCGTTTACAAAAGTCCACTGTTGCGAAACCTTGTTCTCGAATGTGAACGATGTATCGTACGTTTCAATCTCAACCGGTGTTTGGAAGCCGCCGCGCCAGAACGTTTGGATGCTGTCCTTCGGGGCAAGGAAGGTATATGGAGCGCCTTCGTAGATATATCCATAACCGGTCCTGATGTTGTGGTTTCCGATGCCGGTTCCGGAAGTGTTGATGGAGAACACAGAAGAGATGTTCATGTGATGGCTGCGGTCAACAAACGGCGCTGAGCGGCCACCTCGAACCAGCCTGGTATCGAGATCTTGCCGGGTGATTTCATCTTTGCCTGGCCTTGTCCACCATCTCCAGCCGAACTCGCCCCATTGAGTTTGCAGCGTCGTTCGTTTCGAGAGAACCGAGTTGAGCGTCACGCCTTGAATCCAGTACGGAAAATCGGTGAGCGAGGTCGAATCGGAGTCCACAAACGCGGAGGCGCCGGAGTTCGGCAGCGATTTGCTGTTGTACTGTGCGGAGTAGGACAGCGAGTGCTTCGGATTGAGCTGATAGTTCAACTTCGTCACGTGGTTCCGCAGGTTGGTGTATGCGGGCTCAGGCTGTTGGGTTTTGGTGTTCACGTAGCCGGGTGTCCAGTTATCGGAGTTCAGATTCCTGAAGCCATAAAACCACCAGAATTTGTCCTTGATAAAAGGCCCTCCGGCATCGGCGTGAAACGATTGGTATCGAGCGACGGAGCTCGTGTTCGTGACGCCCTGGCTAATCAAACTTTGCGAAAGATTGGAGCTTTGCAACCGCAGTGGCTCCCTGTCATAGAACACCAGTCCATGAACCGAGTTACTACCGGTCTTCACGACAAAGTTGTTGAACGATCCGCCGACTGGGGCGTCCGCGCCTTTGGTGGCCCCGGCAACCTGGACTTCCTGGTACACATCCGGATCCTCATATTGCAGCGAAGCCATGATGGCTCCCTCGATGACATTCCACTGTGAAGTGCTGCCGAACAAACGGAACTGAGCGCGGGATCCCGCGCGGCTCCCCCCGACATCCGGCGCGGTCACCTGAACGCCCGGCGTAATTGCAAGAACGGAAAACACATCGTGGCCGGTAGGCAAGATGTTGGTCAGTTCCATCGTGAAGTTAGTAGCTACCACCGCGTTAGTGACATCAATAAGAGGTGTTTCCCCGACGACGGTCAGCGTTTCCCCGACCGTGGCGACTTCTAAGGACACATTCAAAGTCGCCGTGAATCCCGCTGTGATTTGTATCCCCTCCCGGACGAGAGTCCGGAAGCCCGGCAGTTCGAACTTCAGCGCGTAGGCGCCGGGTGGCAGAAAGTTGAAACGGTACCCGCCTTGTTCGTCCGTAATAACATCGCGGGCGCCCATCACGCCGGGACTAGTAAGGGCGATTACGACGCCAGGGATCACCGCGCCAGAGGCATCTGTCACTTTTCCCGTGATTACGCCGTCCTGGGCCCAGGCCGGAACCGCGATCAGCACAGTGAAAAAACCCAAAATCATCGAGAGCTTTCGCATAGGGCTCCATCCTCCCTCATACAAGGTTGGCAATGTCTTCAGTCTTTTCCGGGTTACGCCGCGGCGTAGTCTACACCTAAACGTAACTCGATCGGCAAACCACTACGAAACGCATTCCGCTTCTGAACGCTTCGGACTCGATTTCAGCGCCGTTGGTTCATCGCCAACGCATCTGAATTCCAACCCTGGAATCGCCGCTTCTGTCTCGGACTTTTAGCTGTGAAACATGAACTCGATGTGGAAGAATGCGTTCAATCGGGTTAATTAATGTCATGAAAGAGAAACTGGTTATTTTGTTTCTGAATATCGCAACGGCATTGGAATGCGCTGTGAGGTGCATTGATGGGTCTGAATTAGGAGCGAGCAAATAATGGTCAAGCGCAGCATCTGTGCAGCCTTACTGACTATTTGCGGGGCGTTCGGCAGTGTGACGGCCGTTGCGGCGCAAGCTGGTCCTGAGCAAGGAGCATGGGGCGTGATCCAAAACTACTGCTTCGGCTGCCACAACAGCAAAGCCCGCGTGGCCGGCTTAGCCTTCGATTCGATGTCCCCCGACCGGATTGCCGATGATGCGCAGACGTGGGAAGCCGCGATACGCAAGCTGCGTGGTGGTCTCATGCCGCCGCCCGGCGCGAAGCGTCCGGACGGGCAGTCTGTGGTGGAGCTGATCTCGTGGCTCGAGAAAAAGATCGACACAGCCGCTACTGGTAGTCGACCCGGTCGTGTGGCACTGCGCCGCTTGAACCGCAGA
>QHXA01000387.1 GCA_003222755.1 Acidobacteriota bacterium | reverse complement strand
GTCGCTTCAGCCCGCGTTCGGGCTGACGAGAATGCTGCATTGGCGCGCGTGGGGGACGCGGGCTGAAGCCACGCGACTACATACTTGACTGATGCCGATTCCCGGTTGAGTCAAGTAGGTTACTGCCCAAATTAGACCTGATCTGGCCAGGGCCCGGCATAAAAACTCAAGCATGGAATCGTTGAGATTCATCCATGCTGCGGACCTTCATCTAGACAGCCCGTTTCGAGGGATTGGATCGGCCTCCGCTGCGCTCAAACAGCGGTTGCAATCTGCGACGCTGGGCGCGCTGCGGCGTGTTGTCGATCACACGATCGAATCGAAGGCCGACTTCCTGGTCATCGCCGGGGATATTTACGATTCAAAAGACCGGAACTTGCGCGCGCTGGTTTCATTCCGGCATGAGATGCAGCGGCTTGCCGAGCGGAATATTCCGGTGTTTATCGTGCACGGTAATCACGATCCGTTGAATGGCTGGGGCAGCGGTTTTCAGCTTCCTCCCAATGTGGTGACGTTCGGCGGCCAAGCCGATACCGAACCGTTCATCCGCCACGGTCGCGAGATTGCGCAGATCACCGGCATCAGCTACACGCGCGAGCGCGTGACCGATAATCTCGCGTCATCACTGAAGCCGGCTGACGGGGCGCCCTATTCCATTGCTGTTCTGCACGCGAATGTGGGGCATCAAAGCGGACATGCGGACTACGCGCCCGCCACCGTCGCGGAACTCACAGCCTCCGGATTCGATTACTGGGCGCTTGGCCACGTGCACACGAGATCGGTGCTTTCGGAAGAGCCGGCGATGATCGTCTATCCGGGCAATACGCAGGGGCGGAATCCACGCGAGGCGGGACCGCGCGGCTGCTATCAAGTCGATGTCGATACGCACGGACGCGCCCACCTCGAGTTCCTCGAAACCAATATCGCGCGATGGATGCATCTGGAGCTGTCGATTACGAACATGAACACTATGGATCAACTCGTCGATTCGATGCTGGAAAAGGCGCGCGAGGCGCAGATGTCATTCGACGGAGTGACTGTCGCGCGCTGCACGATTCGCGGCAATGGAGCAGTCCATCGCGACCTTCAGCGTGATCAGATGAATCAAGAACTCGCCGAAGTGCTCGGTTCCGTTTTGGTCGCCGAATCGGTGCGCATCGGCACCGGCCCGGAGCTGGATTTCCAATCGCTCGCCCACACCGAAACGATGGTGAGCGATTTTTTAAGACTCACCGAGCGCGCGCTCGAAGATCCGGAGATGAGGCAGCGGCTGGCCGACAGCCTCGCGCCCCTGTTCCGGCGGAGAGATATGCCATGCGTCGATGACGCCCGCATGCGTGACTGGATCGAGCGTGCATCCGCGTTGGGACTGGATTTGTTGTTGGATTCTTGACGGAATGAATTGCGTATGCGAATCGAGACTATCCACATTGACGGTTTCGGCGTTTGGAACGCTAAGACCTGGGGACCGCTCGATCCTGGCCTGAACGTTTTTTACGGCCCTAATGAGACCGGAAAAAGCACGCTGATGGCGTTCATCCGTTCAATGTTTTTCGGTTTCGAAAAGCGGGGAGCCGCCAAGCGTTATGAGCCGCTGAAAGGCGGATCTCACGGTGGCTGGCTTGACTTGTCTGCCAATGACGTGCGGCTGCGTCTGGAGCGGAAGCCCGGCCGGCACGTGCGCGGGACGGTAACGGTGTACGCCGGTGATGTGGCCAGCGATGAGAGCGCGCTCGACCGTCTGCTGGCGGGTACAACCAAGACGCTGTACCACAACGTGTTCGCGTTTGGACTAGAAGAGTTGGAGCAGTTCAATACGCTTCAGGAGAGCGAAATCGCCACGCATATTTCCGGCGCCGCGCTCGGCATCGGTGCCTCACGATGGGCAGCGGTCCAGAAAGATCTCGAAGAGCGGCAGGGCGCCCTGTTTCTTCCCCGCGGCCAGAACAGCACGATCAATGTGGCATTCAAGGAGTTGGAGTCGGTTCGTGACGATCTCGACCGAACGGAACATCAACCGCAGGATTACCTCGCGGCGCATGAAGCGCGGACGCGTCTGGCGGCGGAGCTTTCCGGCCTTGAAGACGCCGTAACGGACGTCAGCCGGAAAATTCAGTATTACGCCAAGCGTCTCAAGAACCGGCCATACGTGGAACGGCGACATAAGATCGACGCCCGCCTGAAAGAGTTGCCCGCCGTGGATTCCTTTCCGGAAGGCGGCATCGAGCGGCTCGACCTGCTTCAAAAACAGCGGCGAACCCTCATCGAGGAGCGCGCGATCAAAGAAAGTGAAGCGGAGACCCGCCGGCTTCGACGACTCCAGATGCATGTGGATCATGAGGATTGCGCCAGACGCGCCTACATCCTCGATTCGCTTCGCATGCTGGTGCCGCGCGTCGACGCAGCCCGCCGGGTTTACGAGGCCGGTCTGGAGCGGCGGGATGCAGTAGCGCAAGAAAAGCGCGCTCTTGCTGCCGGCCTTGTAAACGCCGTACCGCCATCATCGTTGGCGTTCAGCCTGTTCATCGTGCTGATTTGGATCGGAGTCGTTGGATTGGCTCTGGCCGATCACGAATACATCGGTGGAGGTGTGGGCGCGATCTCGGTGTTGGCGATGATCTGGTACAGAGCTCGTTTGAAACGTGCCGCCGCACAGCAAAAACAAATCACCGAATGTAGTGAACGCTTAGAGGCCTGTGAAAGCGAGCTTCGGAAAACAGAAGGCGAAGCGCGCGACATCCAGAGCGAAATTCGCAGATTTATCGGCAAAAATGAAATCACCCAGGCCGACATCGACCAGCGGGTTGCCGAATTGGACCGGCTGCTGAAATTGAACGACGACGCGCGCGCTATGGACGAAGCTGCCGCGCGATCCGAAGCCGATCTTGTTCGGATCGCCCAGCAGATCAACGAAATTGAAACGAGCATTGCCGCGTTGCTGGCCGAAGGCAATGCTCCGAACGAGCAGGAATTCCTGACGCGCGCTGAGGTTTACAAGCAGCGCCAGCATCTGATCAACGAACTCGAAAGAATTCCGATCGACACGGTAGAAGCCGGCGTGCTCTTTGACATGCGAGCCGACGAAGATGCGGCACTTCAATCAGCGCAAGCCGAGCTTTCCGATCTCGAGCGCCGGTTGCTCGAAGTGCGGCATGAGACCGGACGCGTTGAAGAGCGCGTCGCAATGATGGAAAAAAGCGAGGAGCGATCTCGCGCTCTCTCGCGGCAGGAGACCATTCTGGCGCGCATCGATGAAGCCGCAGAACAATGGGCGGTCATTACCTTGTGCCGCGCCTTGCTCGATGAGACCCGGAAAATCTATGAGACCGAACGGCAGCCTGAAGTGCTCCGCCAGGCCTCATTATTCTTCAATGTCATGACAGAGGGGCGTTACATCCGCGTCATCGCACCCCTCGACGGCGGTGATATCCAGGTAGAACGCGCCGATGCCGTCCGGCTCGCCCCGTCACTGCTGAGCCGCGGCACCGCCGAACAGTTGTACCTGGCGATGCGTCTTGCTCTGGTCCGCGAATATGCAAACCACGTCGATCCGCTGCCCGTCGTGTTCGACGACATCTTCGTGAATTTCGATCCGGCCCGCAGCCGCACATCGCTTAAAGCCGTGAGCGAGCTGTGCGCCACGCATCAGGTATTGCTCTTCACCTGCCATCCTCATCTGGTCCAGCAAGTGGAGGAGACGGTTCCGGAAGCGAAGATCTTCTCCCTCGCCTGACTTCGCGGTATATTGTCCTTGCCCTTTGCGTTCACCCCGCCAGAGGAAGCATGACTCCTGAAGAATTGAATCGAACGATCGAGTTCATTATCGAGACGCAGGCACGTCTTGCCGCCGGTCAAGAACAGGATCGACGGGACCGCATCGAATTTCCGGAATGGCCGAAAGATCTTTCCGCTCAGGTGGTTCGTTTGTTGAACCAACAGTCGCAACGTCTAGACCGCCTGGATAAGTTCTACGAAGATTGGTTAAAACAAAACGGAGATTTCCAACAGCAGATGGTTGATTTGCAACGGCGAGCGCTCCACTTGTGGAATTTGATTCTTGATCGATTGCCGCCTGCACCGAGAAATAATTTAGAAATCTGCGTGTAATCGGCTGTTCAAGTTTAAACAGATTTCGAGAATCGTTTGGTTTTCCGCGCCACATCAAGAGTTCTGAATTTCCTTGCGCCGTTTCCCGCTGTGTTCCACTACAATAGGCCGCACCCGGCTATGGAAGTTCGAAAGATTCACGACCTCATCCAGTTTTCAGATGAAAAAATGCAGAAGGTTCCGGTGTTCGAATC
>QHXA01000386.1:351-4668 GCA_003222755.1 Acidobacteriota bacterium | reverse complement strand
CGCCTTCCAATACCCAACCGCCATACGGGCAATCCTTGTCGCCGCTGTCGTATAGGCTTCCAGCAGGGTTGGAGATATCGTTAACGAGCCCGCTACGTTATCAAAGCCTCTGGCCGAATCGTCGGGCGGCAGAAACTTCGCAGGATCGATCTCAATATCCAGGAGGTCGTGGATAACATTGGCGTATTCGGTCCGATTCAGCCGATGGAGCACGACATATCCGGCATTCACGCCACGCGCGGCCGCCTTCCGATCGATTTCAGTTTCCAGCCAATCCCGGAGCCCTTCATACTCGTTCAAGGCCGGACGCCGCATGCCCGGCGGAGGCATCACGCCGGCGCGAAGCTTACGAATCACCTTTTCCCACAACTCCGGGTTATCGCCCACAGTGGTGAGATCTAATTTTTCAAGTGTGAGATTGGCCCTTTTCGTTTTGTCGTTGTGGCACGTCACGCAATACTGATCGAGAAGCGCGCGTTGCGCCACGACAGTAGCGGTACTTGCAACAGGAGCCGTGGGGGCTTGTGCCGAAACACGTTGTTGAGGGACCGCCGTCTTCGTTTGGGCGAAGACCAAAACACCGAATGACAGTGCCGCCACCCAACCTAACAAGAATGTCTTCTTCATTAATCGCTCCGCGTCGGTCTGTTTCTGTCGCGTGATTAAGCACTTATACCTCATCGCACCGGTGATGAACAATCCATTCTTCTCGACAAAAATTTGGGGGGATTTTCGTTGTCAATCGAGTGACGTGTGTAGTAGAAGGACTGAGAGCATTCAAGATCCAAGGGCGACAATAAATGCTTGAGGAGACAACGAAAATGTCCATCAGACGCGTAATCGGTGGCTGCTGTGTATTGGCGCTGCTGCTATCCGCGCGAAGTTTTGCTGCAGCGAGCAGTGATATAGCAGATGCGGCGATGAATAAAAATCAGGACGCTGTGCGTTCTTTGCTGCAGAAGAAGGCGGATGTCAATGCGACGCAAGTTGACGGCACCACAGCATTGCATTGGGCCGTGCGCGCGGATGATCTTCAACTGGCAGACCTGCTGATTCGCGCCGGTGCAAATGTCTCGGCCGCGAACCGCGAAGGCGTTACGCCGATGCAGTTGGCCGCGATCAACGGCACTGCACCCATGATCGAGAAACTCCTCAAGGCGGGAGCCAACCCGAATGCTTCACTATCGAAATTTGGAGACACGGCCCTGATGCTGACGGCGCGGACCGGGAAGGTCGACGCGGTCAAGGTGCTCTTGGACAATGGCGCGCAGGTCAATGCAATCGAGACCTGGGGCGGTACAACCTCCTTGATGTGGGCCGTTTCCGAGCGACATCTCGATACAGTCAAGATGCTCATTGCCCACGGCGCGGACGTCAACGCCCGTTCGTATTTTGTTCCCTCAGCCCACGGCCGCGGCTTTGAAGGTGCAACGCCGGAGCCGCCTAAGCCGAATCAAGCCGTGGAAGAGTTAGCCGGTGGTTGGCTGACACCGTTGATGTTTGCGGCGCGGGAAGGCGACTTGGAAATCGCGCGCACTTTGGTTGCGGCTGGAGCGGATTTGAACGCAATCGCAGGCGACGGGAAAGATGCTTTAGGTCTGGCGATCTTCAATGGCCAATATGAATTGGCATCGTTTTTAATCGACAACCATGTGAATGTGAATCATCCCGACGCGCAGAGGTTTACACCGCTGTTCTGGGCCGTGGATCGCCGCAATATGGAACTCGGGACCAATGGCTTTCCCTGGACCGTCACGACAGATCCTCTTCCGCTCATCAAGAAGCTTCTCGACGCCGGGGCAGACCCGAACGCGATAGTGAATAACACTCCAAGAGGCCGTAATCGCAATGCGTCACCGCGGATCGTGTTCGCCACGGCATTGCATCGCGCGGCATTTGCCGGAGATCTCGAATTGTCGAAGCTTCTGCTGTCTTACGGCGCGGACCCCCACGCGGTGTCCAGCGATAGGGAGTCTATGCTGGAGGCAGCCGCGGGACTTGCGCTCATTCCTGGCTATCAACTGAGCCATCCTAATGCCGAAAGGGTCGAACTTTCCAAACTGCTGGTGGAACTCGGAGAAGACGTGAACTGGGCCGATGCCTACGGTATTACGCCGCTGATGGCCGCAGCGAACCTGGGAAACACGCCGCTCGTCCAGTATCTGGTGGACCACGGCGCTGATTTAGGCGCGTATGATTTAGGCAAAAGGCTTGATGGCGCCTTCATGGCAAGCGTCGAGCCGCTGATGCCTGTCGATTACGCGATAGGCGTTGGGACATTCTTGCCGAACAATTCCGTCGAGTACCACGCAGAAACGTCAGAACTGATGCTCCGGCTAATGAAAGAAAAGGGAATCAAACACACCACTTCGGAATGCACTTTGAGAGGATTCACCTGTTCCATCGCCAACGTCGATCCCAAAACTGCGACGCCGGCAGAGATCGTGAAGGTCCGGCGGCTCGCAACGGGAAATCAGCTGAGCGGTATCACCGGCGGGCTCTCCGTTAAGGAGAAAGATCAGGATAACGACAAGAATAAGAAATAGGTTTCCGCCACCCACACTGAACGAGTCACCGCGGAGCGGTGCAAGGAAATTCGCCAGGGGTACGCGTTTTTTGCGTACCCCTGGAATATCGAACCAAAACGGATCCCGCACCCTGAAGGGGCGTCGAGGATTCCTCGCACTTTCAGCGGCGAGCCGTGGCTCCGGTCAGATGCAAATGGTGACGCGCTCCGGCACCAACCAGTTTCGCGGATCGGCATTCTGGAACAACCGCAACTCGGCACTGAGCGCCTCGAACTGGTTCAACAATTTCAATGGCGTTAAGAAAGATTTCGAGAACCGGAATCAATACGGCGTGCGCGTAGGCGGCCCCATCATTAAGAACAAAACCTTCTTCTTTTTTCTGATCGACGATCAGCGATACGCCGCGCGGCAGGACACCGTTGGAACAGTGCTGACCAACGAAGAGCGGCAAGGAATCTTCCGATTTTTCCCCGGCGCAGATAATCGGAATGCTCTGCAATCCAATCCCACCGTGGACCGAAACGGCAGTCCTCTTAAACCTGCGACAGCAACAGGCGACTTGCGATCTATCAATTTGTTCACGCTCGATACGTTGCGGACGGCATTCGACCCCAGCGGATACATGCAAAAGGTGATCCTGGGACGAATGCCGCAGCCGAACGACTTCACCGTCGGCGACGGATTGAACACCGCCGGCATACGGTTCGCGCGTCACATTTACGGGCTGGATACGAACATTCAAGAAACGGTCGATCGGAACAATCGAAAGCAATATAACCTACGCATCGATCACAATTTCAATTCCAGCCACAAGTTCAGTTTCGTTTACCAGTTGGAAAATTCGGAGAACATGGCCGACGCTCAAGGCATTCACGCGTGGCCCGGCGCCGAAACGTTCGATGGTCAAAACAACAAGTACCCCCGCGTTTACAACTTTTCACTCGTCTCGACGCTCTCGAGCACGGCCGTGAACGAACTCCGCACAGGCTACCGCGTGCACAACATCAAAAACTGGGGACCCATTGATGTCGGACGCAACATCGAAGACGATTCGACCCTCCAAGACGTGGCGAAGAAAGCGCGCGAACTCGTGCCTATCGTGAAAGGTATACCTATTGCCGTCGTTCCGCAGATCTTTACGAACGGCTTCATGACGTTCAGCGCAAATTCCAGCTTTGCCGCGACACGCGGATCTTACGATCCACTGCTGAGTTTTTCCGATACGCTCAGTTGGACCCAGGGTAAGCATGCGTTCAAGACTGGTTTTGAACACCGGCGCGATAGAACGCAGGGATATAACAACAACTTCACTCCTTTTGTACAGCTCGGCGCAGGTAACACACCAGCGCCCATCACAAATGTCACAGTTACCGGCCTGACCAGCCCCAACGCCACCGCGGCGCAGAACATGTTGTACAACCTATCCGGCTCTGTCGATCAAATCCGGCAGGGATTCGATTTGAGAAAACCGACCGACACGCAATTTCGTGGATACCAGGATGGCGTCAAGTTGAAGCTTCGCGATTGGCGCGCAAACGAGATCAGCGCGTTCTCCAAGGATGATTGGAAAGTATCGAAGAATCTCACATTCAACTATGGCTTGCATTGGGACTGGTATGGCGCGGCCTACGAAGCGAACGGCCTCACGGGCCGTGGCGCCGGCGGCTATCAGGGCGTCTGCCCCTATTCGAAGTGCGGCCTTGTGACCGTGGAGTTTGTTGGGAAGAATTCACCCCAACCAGGCAAACAGCTTTTCAATAACGATTGGAACAACTTCGCACCAGCCGTA
>QHXA01000386.1:0-267 GCA_003222755.1 Acidobacteriota bacterium | reverse complement strand
CAGGCGATGTCCTCCGGAGGACTGGACTCAGGCGGAGTGCTTCCGGGTACCAGCGCAATATCCGGCGGCAGTGGTCTGACATACCGATCGATCGATTATTGGTCGCTGGCGAATCTCGCGATGATTCCCTTCCAGCCGCAGTTCCAACCACTGCAACCCGTGTCGCTGACCGATACGCGCAGCCTCACCATGAACTACTACGAGCCCGAGCGCCGGACCCCATACATTCAGAACTTCACACTCTCGATTCAGCGACAGTTGATGCGG
>QHXA01000385.1:2868-7096 GCA_003222755.1 Acidobacteriota bacterium | reverse complement strand
CAAAAACGGCATCGACAGGACGTTGCTTCGCGAGAATTTGAAACTGAGCGTAGAAGAACGGCTTCGCCAATTGATGGAACTGCAAAAGTTCGCCAAAGAATTACGGAGGGCGGGCCGCGCACTCAGAGACCGGGAATGACAGATTTTTCGGCTCTGCTTCGCGCACTGAATGGCGTGGATGTCGAGTTCATAATTGTAGGCGGGGTCGCGGCGACCGTGCATGGATCCGCCAGACTGACAATCGATCTCGATGTCCTGTACCGGCGAACGCGCGAGAACTTGGCCCGTGTCGTGCAAAGCCTCGCCTCTTATCAACCCTATCTGCGAGGCGCCCCGCCAGGTTTGCCTTTTCAGTGGGATGCCGAAACGCTCCAGCGCGGCCTCAACTTCACACTGATCACGTCGCTTGGCCCCATCGATCTGCTCGGCGAAATCACCGGCGGCGGAACGTATGAAGAGTTGCTATCCGACACTGTCGTTGTTGCTGTATTTGGGGTCGAATGCCGCTGCCTCACACTGGATCGCCTGATCCAAGTAAAACGCGCCGCCGGCCGGGTAAAGGACCTCGAAGCCATCGCGGAACTCGAGATATTGCGCGAAGAACGCGCTGATTCACAATGACCGCAAACTATAGCTCTCGCCAAAGCCGATTAGGAGCTGCGCGGGCATGAAAAAACTTCTTTGCCTCTCTGCATTCGTCTTGTTAACCGCCATACCGGCGATGGCAACGTTCTCGATCGTGGCCATCGATCCGAGGAATGGCGATCTTGGGGTCGCGGTTGCGTCGCGGTACTTCGCAGTTGGCGCCGTCGTGCCTTGGGCCGAGGCGGCAGTAGGCGCCGTGGCCACCCAGGCGAACGTCAACGTCGGTTATGGACCGCGAGCCCTCGAGTTGTTGAAGACTGGACTCACCGCGCAACAAGTGGTCGACAAACTTCTCAAGGAAGACACATTTCCCGGAAAAGCCGCGCGGCAGATTGCTGTCGTCGATGCGAAAGGCAACGTTGCAGTGTTTACTGGAACCGAAGCCTCCGATTGGAAGGGACATCGGAAAGGCGCCACCTATTCCGTTCAAGGCAACATTCTGGCCGGCCCTCAGGTGCTTGAAGCGATGGGCCGCGCGTTTGAAAGCACTACGGGAGAGCTGCCCGAGAAGCTGTACGCCGCCCTCAAAGCCGGCGACGAAGCTGGAGGTGATCGGCGCGGTCGTCAGTCCGCGTCCATCCTTGTGGTCCGGAAGAGCGGCGGACGAAACATCAATAATGATCGATATGTTTTCGTCAACGTCGACGACCACCCTGAACCGCTCAAGGAACTCCGCCGGTTGTTAGATATTCAAATGTCGCTCACGAAAAAATAGCCACAACAGGCACAAAGAATTTTGGAGCTTCTTGTGGCTCTTTGTGGCTATTTTTCTTAGTTCACGGAACGATCGGACTGCTGCGATCCACTGATTCCAGCACACCCAGCATCAATTGCGGAGCAAAATTGTTGTCCTGGCAAACATACTCGAATAACTCGTCGCCGGGCACGTAACGCAGGTTGAACTGTCCGGACCACGGCTCGGTGTAAGCACCCGGATCGTCGATGGTCACTTCATATCGGATATTGTTCATGTCCATGCGCGTGATGCGTTCGACTATGTGAAGTTTTTCTGTGTGCGGATGCGTTCCTCGGTCAAACCAGAATTTTTCGTTATAGCCGACGGAATCGATCACGAGCGTGTCGCCTTCCCAATGACCGACATTGTGTCCATAGTAGTCGGGAGTCCAATCTTTCGGATGTTGCCGGCCGTCCATGTAAATGATCCGGAAAGTATGCGGCCCGCCAATATCGAAGATATACATGCGCTGGAGGTCCGGCGTTTCTACAAACTCGACCCCGTAAGGCGTCAGAAATTGTCGTGGACCGCCCGACGGCTTGCAACGAGTGTGCGGCTCGAAGGCATTCTGCCGGCGATCTTGCGCGACGGCCTGCGCCCAAGGCTGATACGGAACTTTGATGGGGCTGCCATCGGCGTTGGTTAAATTGGTGATGCCACCGATCCACAGTCCCGGTTGGCCTGGAGGTTGGCTCAGAATCACCCGGCCATTCGGCCCGCGGGGCGCAGGCGGAGCCGGACGCGCCGGCGCGCCTTGGCCGCGCTGACCACGCTGACCCTGCTGCGCCGGTGCATCAACGATGCCGCCGTTACCGTTTGTCGTAAAAGTCCGCTGTCCTCTCTGGCTGTCTGCCGCGGGAGCCTGGCCCGCCGGCGCTCCTTGGCCGAAACCAGACGCAACGCCGGCGATCACCAGAACCGCCGTAAACCCAAAGGCTGGTCGTCTCATCGCAACTCTCCTTGCATCGGTGTTTGTACTGGCCGCGCACCGAACGTGTCAACATAAATTGCCGAATCGAATAAAATGGCTTCCGCTATGCATGTACTTGTTTTCGCCGCTTTGCTGTTTTCGCCGCAGGAGGATCTCAAACAGCTGCAGGCCGTCTTCAACACTTCGGCGGGAACTTTTGTCATGGAATTCTATCCGGATCAAGCACCCACCCACGTCCGCAAGTTCATCGAACTCGCGCGGCAAGGATTCTACAACGGGACGATATTCCACAGCATGGTGGCGCATGGAATTGTTCAAGGTGGCGATCCGGAAACAAAAAATCCGCAGGCTCGCACGAAATACGGCACGGGCGGCTTCAACATGGGATTGAAGCCGGAGATCAGCAATATGCGTTTTGCGCAGGGCACCGTTGCCGCTACGCTGCTGCCCGGCGAATCGAACAGCGCCGGCTCCGAATTGCTCATCCTCGTAACGGATCAGCCGCAGCTCACGGGTCAATTCACGGCCTTTGCGCACATCGTCGAGGGAATCGAAATCGTCGATAAGATTTCCGCGACTCCCGTTGACGACAAGC
Organism: Acidobacteriota bacterium; assembly: GCA_003222755.1. Taxonomy (GTDB): domain Bacteria; phylum Acidobacteriota; class Terriglobia; order 20CM-2-55-15; family 20CM-2-55-15; genus 20CM-2-55-15. The sequence goes on along the minus strand of QHXA01000385.1, from coordinate 4,189 downwards.
AGATCGCGAAAGAGCGAATTGAAATGAAGGACATCACCATTCGGCCGCGCCCCGCGCCCGCTCCACCGCCGTTCAGCCAGGAAACGACCGAAGAGCTTTCCCAAAACCGCGTCGTGTTGGAGACGTCGAAAGGAAACATCGTGATCGAAATGCTCCCGGAGATAGCTCCAAATCACGTGCGGCACTTCCTCCGCCTGGCTTTCCTTGGCGCGTACGACAAGACCGCTTTCCACCGCGTCGCGCCCGGCTTTGTGATTCAGGCAGGCGATCTGAATACGCGGTCGGAACCAGTTCCTCAGGCAGCGCAGAAGTATGTCGAGAAAATCCGCGCGGAGATAAGCGAAATCAAGCACAGGGCGGGCATCGTTTCAATGGCTCGCGGAGGGGAAATCGACAGCGCGATGACCTCTTTCTTCATCGTTCTCGCCGACCAGCCGGCGCTCGACGGTACGTATACGGTATTCGGCCGCGTCCTCGAGGGAATGGACGTGGTTGAAAAGATCGCCGCTACGCCGACGGAGAATGAGCGGCCGAAGGAGCGGGTGGACATCTACTCCATGAAGGTCGAACGGAAGAAATGATCGCGTCCTTGTGCGAGGTCGGTAACGGCCAAACTCGCTCCTGAAGCAAGTAATTGCTCAACGGAATAGCTGCCTGTCGCCACACCCACTGTCTTGAAACCGGCGCGAATACCCGCATCGATATCCAAGGGAGTGTCGCCAATGACAAATATGTCGGCGGGCGAGATGGAACTGCCATTATTGTAGGCCGCCTTTTCCGCAGCTTTGCGAACGAGCTCTGTTCGATCTTCCGAGTCGGAACCGAAACCGCCAAAGGAAAAGTATGGGTTGAGCCCTCCGCGATCCAGTTTGATCCTGGCGCCCAATTCGATGTTTCCAGTTGCGAGGCCGACCATGACGTCGGTTCGCACCGCCATATCATTCAGCAGCGAAACGATGCCAGGCAAAACGCGATAGGTTGGTGAATCCTGGACTTCGTGTTTAAGGAAGGCGAGATAGCCATCGAGAACCGAAGCGATTTCGTGTTTTTCAGGAGCTTCCGAAGCTAATTTAATGCGCAAGATTTCACGAACGATGGCAGGGTCGGTCTTACCATGGGGACTTATCCCGTCCATGGCATTCTCGAGTCCGTACAGCTTGCGACAGGCACGATCCAGCGCGCGCAGGCCTGCGCCGCCAGTATTGATGAGGGTCTGATCGATATCGAATAAGAAAACCTTCACCCGTTAACAACACACCAATTCTTCCTCCGGTTCAAGCACCTGTTGCGCCTGCCGGGGCTCCATTTCCAGCTCGAAGCC
>QHXA01000385.1:0-2738 GCA_003222755.1 Acidobacteriota bacterium | reverse complement strand
AAGTTTAGACGGCGACTTAGAAATAAAGTTTTTCGCTTCCCGCACATTTTGATTATGCTTTCCCACTTGTGCTGTAGCGGCGGGAGGAGGCCGATGGTCGAAGTTTCCGAAATCACACTCGAAAAACTACGCCTGTTTACCGACCAGTCGAATACGCTCATCACGATCGACGCACCGCTGTTTGGAAGCGTCATGATCTTCAACGGCCGCGTTCTCTATCGAGGTGGTTCGTATGTAGATCCCGAAAAGATAGGCAACTCGATAGGATTTCCTACATACGAACACATCCTTGCAGAAGCTTCGCGATTCTGGATCGTTGACGAAAATGGCGTCCGGCGGCGAAAGTGTCGCGAAGAAATCGCGGAATTGCTGGAGGAAATTCAGCCGCAGAGTAAGCGAGGACACCACCTGAAATCGACGAAATCGGTGTAAAGGCGTGGGGGGACCGGCCACTAGTAAGAAGGCTGCGGAGCGGTGTACCGACGCGGAGCGCAAGCGCGACAGCGCGCAGCCTCAAGAAATGGATCTGGACGGTGGGCCCGACGCTAAACCGCGTGGGGGGACCGGCCAGTAGTAAGAAGGCCGCGCAGCGGTGTACCGACGCGATCTGGACGGTGGGCCCGACGCTAATTAACGGCTAATGGATGGGTTTAAATCCTGGTTGATCGGTTGGATTGGCTACTTCACGATCAACATCATCGGACGTACAATACGCTGGCAATCCGAAGGCGACCTCTACCTCGACGAAATTTATAAATCCGGAAAACGCGCGATCTTCACGTTTTGGCACGGCCGGATCTTCCCGGCGACCTATTATTGGCGCGATCGCGGCATTGTCGTCATGACCAGCATGAACCGCGACGGGGACGCGATCGCCCAATGCATCCAGCGATTCGGTTACGGCGCGGCTCGCGGCTCCAGCTCCCGCGGGGGGTTTCGAGCTTTGGTGGAGATGGCGCGCGAAATCCGGCGAGGACGGGATTGCGCCTTCACCATTGACGGCCCTCGCGGGCCGAAATACATCGCAAAACAAGGCCCGGTCCTGCTCGCGTTCAAAACAGGCGCTGCGATTTTCTGCTTTCACATTTCGATGAAGCACAGAATTCAGCTGAAGAGTTGGGATGACTTCCAGATTCCTTTGCCGTTTACTCCGGCGCTTGTGTTGAAGTCGGAGCCCATTTGGGTGCCCCCGGATTCCTCCGAGGCGCACCTCCGCGACCTCCATCAGCAAATGCAAGCGACACTTGATAAGCTGAGGGTTGAAGGGGACTCGCGCTGGTAGTGCTGGTAGTCGACAGGCTCGACGGGTTCGCGTATATTAAACCTGATTAAATTAATAAACTAAGGCAGCAATGAGCGACTTTAAAGACATTCTCAATCACACAAAGCAACAGATTCGAGAAGTTTCTGTTCAAGAGGTCCGCGATAAACTCAACCCTCACAATGGTTTCAGTCTCCTCGATGTCCGTGAAGGCGATGAGTGGGAACAAGGCCATCTCAATGATGCCATTTTCCTGCCGCGCGGGTTCCTTGAAGTTAAGGCGGACAAGACATTGCCGGACAAGACTCAGCCGATCGTCGTCTACTGCGCCGGAGGCGTCCGTTCGGCCCTCGCAGCAAAAACACTGCAGGACCTCGGCTACACCGACGTCTATTCGATGCGTGGCGGCTTCAACGAATGGAAAAATAATGGCCTGCCGTTTGTCACGCCGGAAAAAGTCGGCAAAGATCAGATGGCGCGGTACAGCCGCCATTTACGAATTCCCGAAGTCGGCGAAAAAGGCCAGTTGAAGCTGCTCCAGAGCAAGGTGCTGTTAGTGGGCGCCGGTGGATTGGGCTCGCCGGCCGGTGTGTATCTTGCCGCGTCGGGGGTCGGAACGCTCGGGCTGGTGGATTATGACGTGGTTGACGAGTCGAACCTGCAGCGGCAGATCCTGCATTGGACTTCATCGGTCGGCACACCGAAGGTCGATTCCGCACGCCGTACCCTCTTTGAAGTGAATCCTGACGTGAAGGTGCGAACCTATTCGGTACATTTGGACGCCTCGAACGTTCTCGATATTTTCAAGGACTATGATGTGATCGTCAGCGGGTCCGACAACTTTACCACGGCATACATGGTGAATGATGCAGCCGTGATGCTGAAGAAGCCGGTCGTCTACGGAAGCATTTTCCGCTTCGACGGCCAGGCCTCTACCTTTATTCCGTATGAAGGGCCTTGCTTCCGATGCTTGTATGCGGCAGCAACTCCGCCCGAACTGGCGCCCAGTTGCGATGAGGCTGGAGTACTGGGTGTATTGCCGGGCGTTATCGGTTTGATTCAAGCCACAGAAGTGATCAAGGTCTTGTTGAACATTGGGACCACGCTTTCCGGACGGCTGCTCACCTATGACGCGCTCGAGATGACCTTCAAGCAATTTAAGATTCGCCGCAATCCCGATTGCGCGGCCTGCGGTCCGAATGCGCAGATTGACTTGGCATCCATTCCGGAATTCGTGTGCGCCGTGCAAACAGCATCGAATCGAGGGTGAAGGCCAGTCCGATCCACGTCGGCGATTTCGTCTACTGCCGATCGAAGTACTATCGTGACCAGCTCCAACTGCGTGAAGAGTTGGGGCTGGTTATCGAAATCAAACGCAGCAACTTCAAAGTCCTCTATCCCAACGATAAACGTTGCTGGCTGCCTCGCGAAGTGATTGCCCGTGTCCGGCCCGAGCAAATGCAGTACGCGGCCTTCC
>QHXA01000384.1 GCA_003222755.1 Acidobacteriota bacterium | reverse complement strand
GGCGCTGTTTCCGCTGCCGCTTCCACATCCGTGGTGGTTGATGAGTCCGGTGAAGGCGCCATTCTGGAAACTGCTTCGTTGGGATTGCCGTTCGTGGCGGCGGCGCTGTGGGAATGATGAGCGGTCTCCACACTGCAGCTGGGGCAAGTACCCCGTGATACCTGGTGAGGTGAGCGCGTGGCGCGGGCACTAGAACTGCAAGTTTGGCCATGAAATCCTGACGCTCGAAAATGACGGCGCTGGTTCCGTCTCGCCATGGACGTTTCAGACGGTAGAGCAGCCGGCCGTCCGGCAATTCGGTCAGACGTTGCGTTGCCACCGCAGGCCGGCCCGCATATCGGCACAGCCTTCAAGGCGCATACGATCGGATGCTTCGATACAGACGTTCGCATGCACACTGAAGCTGGAGACCATGGCACAGCGGGGGCTCTGGAAGGCATCCTCCTCCCCGTCGATCTGATCTCCCAGACGCACGACGCCCCGGCGGGTGTTGGAATCAACAGCAATCCTGCGACGTACGGAGTTGGCCAGCAGAGCGGCCATCCCCGGATCATCCTGTGACAACGGATCTGTCGGATCTGTCTGTTGAGGATCCCTTTCAGTTCCGATGTCTCGCCGCTCCAGCAGCGATTGAACGCGCTGACTCACGAGCGTCGTCAAACGGAGGACGTCCTCATCCTCGGGCGCTGGCAACTGGTGAAACTCAGGACGGCCACCAGTGCCGGCTGCATAAACCCCGTCGATCACGAGGCAGTGAAGGTGTGGGTTTGGCATTGAGGGCATCTCCGTAGCGCTGCACAAATGCAACGGCGCCACACTGCGAAGAGCCGACACTCTGCAATTGGTGAGCGCGCCGCCGCAATTCGCCAAACAGAGCGCGAATGAAAACGTTTAGGACATCGCTGGTGAGACGCGCGTCGTAAGCCATGCGGTAGCGCAGCGGGAAGGGCAGGCACCAGATGCGCTGCGGTGTCTGCCATGCGCCGGCCAGCACAGGACGGACACCAAATCCTTCGTTTGCACGAAAAAGCAAGCAGGCGATCGTGCCCGCAGGATTCGCAACGAAGGCGGAGAAATCCTCGCGCCAGAATTCCGCAGTCAAGAAAAGAACGAAATTCCCGCTCGACGAATTGCGGAACTGGGCGGTCACGTTCCTGTTGCCTGGTAAGGAAGGTTTCAAGTTGCTCGGCGACGATGCGTTACAGCACGCTTTCTTCAGGATGACGCGGGACGTATTCAACAGAGCATGCCAGCACGCCCCGGCCAGCAGGCAGGAGTTAAGCCAATTGAAGTAGTAGTCTCCTAAGGAGTTTTCGAACCCGTTCACCAGAAAGTCCCAACTTTCCGAGATAAATTGAGTGGTCTTTTCCGTGCTCTTGCCGACTTCCCCAATCGCTGTGCGTTTGTTCTATGCTCATCGAGGAGCGGGACAGTTGTCATTTGTGATCCTGCATTCGGTTGGAAAATTCATCACAGACCGGTCGAGGTTTAAGATCAACTCGACGCGCCTGTACGTATGACGGTTTGTGAGAAGCGTGAAGGCGAGTCGCGGTGTGGTGTCGCCATGGCTCTGCTCAACAGGGGAATCGTCCAGGACAAACACTCGCGCTGATTACTCCCATAAACGCCGCAGCGTTTACCTATCCCAGCGCGCCACATGGCCCGTAAGTCGGCTACTCGGAGAAGCGAAGAACGTCAATTAGACTGTTGACACTGTAAACCGCGCAACCGCTTGTTCCGATTCTTCTTCAAAAACGCGATTGTAGGCTCGCGCCGCGAAACGGAGTTTGGTGACGGCGTTCATGTGGAATTGCCAAAAGGCTGGCACAAGATTTGATTCCGCGGGAACGTTCGGCAGCGTCGACTCTTTGAGGCTGGAGCGTCCTTGAGACAGAACGTCAGCGTATGGACGAAGTCGAAAAAAATCTTCCGCAAGAACGTGGAGAAAGCTGAACTCGATGCTTACCTCAAAAGAATTCGCTTTTCACGAAACCGCGTTAAGGGAAAGCAGTTCCCGCACATCACTGGTATATCTCCGGCCAGGAAAATGTGAGGACAGCGTTCATGATGCCCGATGGCGGATAGTCGTCTCCACCCCACCCCGCTACGCTAAACAGGACCTCTTTATGAGCGGGATCCAGTGCAAGTCCGGATATCCGGTAGCCCGTAATTTGTTTCACTGGGATTTTGTAACGCGGAGGAACGTCGCCATTGTCGGTAATGCTCCAGGCGCAAACCGATTCCCCACTGCAGCGGTCGACAATCATGCCCGTCGGCGGGTAAACCCGGAAATTACCCGTACTCGCCACCTGGCTACGCGGCCCGCGAATTACGGCTTTCGGCGCGACATCTCCACTCGCAGTGCGATCGAAAATCAGAAAAGCATTATTCAGATTGACGACCAAAAGATTATGGAGCGGATCAACCGCCACAGGTGGCTTGTTACCTACAATTAGCGTCTTCGGCCCTTTCAGAATTCGTTTGGGCGCCACATTGCCGTTCGCTTGCCGGTCAAATACGACAATCGCGGGCAAAGTATCTCTGGACTGGCCTCGAACGTCACCCAAACCGAGTGGAAGATAGATCTCGTTGTTGACTCCATCGACGCTTACCTTATCGAGAGCGGAATAAGCATCACCGAGTATTTGCGTCTGCGTTCCCTGGATGACACGGATCGGCGGTTCCTCTCCGCTGGCTCCTCCACGGAATGTCAGGATCGCTTGCGCCAGAGGACTGTTCACAATAATTTCATCGTGAACATCGTCGTATGCAAAGCCGTGCATGGTCCTGCTCAACAGCGTCTTTTGTCCTTCCAACACGTGAGTGGGCGGCGTATTCTCCCCCGCCAACCTGGCGAAGGCCGCAATCTGCGGATGCGACACTCAGTTAGGCACCAATATTTCTTCGCGCTTGGTGTCATACGTCACGGCCTGCGTCTTCCCGAATTTCAAGGACACTTTGTTCGCAGGCGCGCTACGGATCGTGCGAAGGGGCAGCGTGTCGCCATTGGCCGTCAGCGGATAAGCCGTAGCGGAAGCGTTACCCAGATTCGAAACCCACAGCTCTTGATTCTTGACATCGACAGTCAGACTGGACGGATAACTCAGGCCCGTCTTGGGACCCTTGATGATCCGTCGCGGCGCCACGTCGCCTCGATCTTTCGCGCCGAAGACCAGAATCGACTGGCCCACGCTGTTGGTGACATACACTTCGCCCTTGTCCGGGTCCACAAACATGGCTCCAGGCCAATCCAATTGGGTCCGGGCACCTTGAATGACACGCAAGGGAGCAGTGTCACCGTTCGCATCCACTGGGTAAACGGTTATCGAGGGCTCTTCGAATCTACCTGAACCGGCAACGTTGTACTGACTGATGTGACCCCAATTATTCACAAACAACTCATTCGCCTTCTGGTCAAGAGCAATGCCGTGCACATCCGCCAGACGAGTGCTCTCCCCTGTCACGACACGCAACGGCTTATCGTTTCCCGATGCCGTCTTACGGTAGACCTCCACCTGGGGCGGGTAGTTGACCGAAACGAAAAGCTCTTCTCTCTGTTCATCAACAGTTATGGTGTGGGCCCGATGAGTGACCTTTAAATTGCGCTTGGGCGCGGTGTTTCCAGAAGCGTCCTGCGAAAACACCTTGATACTGTCCCCAATGTCGTTCTCTACCGTGTAAATGTCCCCATTCAATGGGTCGATGTACATGCAGGTGTTGAACTGCAGCTCGGTGTTCTTACCCTGAATGACCCGCTCCGGTTCAGAACGCGTTGCATTGGCCGGCGTATTGGTCATCCGGTCGAATATCCGGATCGCCCACAGGTTGAGATCCTGGAGGAATACTTTGCCGGTTCGAGGATCGAACGCGATGGAGCCGTAGCTGGGATCCGTATCCCAGAGTCTTCGGACTGGCTGACGATTCAGTTCAAGTGTCTGCGAGTTTTCCTGCGAGGCGGCATATACAAGCCTGCCGCGCAACAAGTCCAACAGACGGTTGTCATCACTTTGGTTAGATGAGGCAAACAGATTGGTATCGGCATTAGCATCGCCGGTGCCAGGCTCCG
>QHXA01000383.1:7094-10166 GCA_003222755.1 Acidobacteriota bacterium | reverse complement strand
CATCTAGCGTGCCCCGGAACGTCATGCTCTGGTCGTTAACCTTGACGTCGAAAACTCCCTTCTCGATCACGTTGCTCGCGTTGCGGGCTTGCGTCACCGCGACGACACGCCGGTCGAGATTGGCCACACCAATCTTTGGGTTGCCGGTGCTCGTGGCCACCTCTGTCGAGTCGTCCGGGATCAACTCCACTCCCATCTGACGTAAATAAACGTTGGCAATCTTGATGTGCCTGGAGGCATCTTCTGGGGACCGCGTCGGAGCCCGTGCAGGAATTGCACGTCTGCGTCCGGTGCCCGGCAGCGCATCGGTTAAGATTCGGTTCACGCGATATTTGATCTGCCTCAATTCGATGACGTGCGTGCGGAACATGCCGTACGCGAAGCCGCCGGAATACGGCTGCACGAGGATGTCCCCTACGCTCTTGATGCCCACGTCCGGGGCGTTGGTGTCGCCCACAATCTGAATCTTTTTACCTCGTTTGGCGTTGTCGTCATCGAGAAATTTCGCCCTGCCCTCGTATTTCGCCTTTCCTCGTTCGGCGAGTTCCCCACCGATAATCCACCAGGCAATCCGCGGATCGTCATCGGTCCACACCAAATCAGGTTCGATTTTCGTAATTTGGATGATCGGCGCCTGCTTCGGATCCGAAGCCGCTGCCCCCTGGAGAATCGGTATGGCGGAGGGATTCCTAATGAAATTGATGTCGCTGGTGGCGCTTGGTTCATCTCCCCGGACGGGCGCCTTGCCGCGCCAGAGAACCGAGTGGATTTCCACATTCACGATAGTCAAGCGATGGGTGACCTTGAATTTTCCAACGTCGCTATCAGCGATCAAAGTCATCGTGATGTCATCCTGCGCCGTGCTGATCTTCTTTGCCTTGAGCTTGACGATCTCCTTGGTAGCATCGGTTAACGCCAGCTGCGCCGCAGGCGCGGAACTTGACCATTGAAACTTCAGAGGATCAAATGGGCCGACCGGCTGAGCGATCTCGGTGTGCGGCCGGAGCTGCACGTCGTAATTGACTCCAATAATGATCGGCGCTGGGAAGAATTTCGATTTGGTCTTGCGCTCGGGTTTTTCGGGGACACGCGCGATAATCCTCACGTCGCCGGGCGCCACCGTGCTGACGATCTCCGCGTGGACCACCGTGATCGTCACGCGATCGGCGTCCTCTTGTAAGCCCTCGATTCCAAGCTGGAAACCCGTGTCGCGCACTTTCGTGCTGACGACAAAACCTTCTGCAAAAAACTTCCGGTCCGAAGCTGCAGCATTGGATGCGGGAAATACGTGCCGCTTGGGAAGCGGATTGTCATCGTCTGCCGGAAATTCGCGGGCGAACGCCTTCACGTTATCACTGAGCGCCGTTAGTACCAGATTGCCTTTGAAGTTTGAAGGCTTGATCTGGCGTACAAAAAGGATCGCGCGATCGGCGATCTTGGGAGCGTTGCGCACCGGTAGCGCCCGCCCGCCGAAGATCTTGTCCTTGGGCTTCGCGCTTGCCGGCGGAACGGTGGCGGGAGGCTGTGCCAAAGCCGGCGGATCGGCCGCAGTCGTCGTGCGCGGTTCGCATATATCGAGCGTCACCTCAACGGCCGTCATCTTTGCTGTGGCTGGCGCGCCGAGTTTCTTCGTCCCAGCGGACAAGGTGTGCGTCAACGTGACATCGTCGACGTTTGCACTCGCTTTCACGCCTTCGGCGAACAGTGTCACACCGACGCGCAGTTCATCACCCGTAAACACATTATCTTTCCCGTCGAACTGTAGCTGCTTTGAGCCCAGGAAGAATTGGATCTTGTCTCTCGGCGAGACATTGAACGTCCCAATGCCATCGAAGGGCTTGTCGGTTTTCAAGTCCACGTCCACGCGCGCAGTTTTCGTGTGCGGCTTTTTCACGACGATGTTTTTTGTGGCAGGCGCGATCGCACCAGCGCCAACTGCTGTAGCCGGTGCGGCAGTATCGACCAGTGCAGCCCGCCTTGCCGCGGGTGCAGCGGCGCGGTCGGCCGCAGGAAAGAAAATAATTGGGGAGACAGTATCCAGCACCGGTATCGGAGGAATGGGAGGAATCGGGGGAATGGGCAGTGGTTTGACACGTTCGCAGGGCGAATCGTCCGTGATGATCTGATAGAAGCGGCACGCAAATGTGTCCTTGGTGTTCTCGAATTCGCGGCGCACGGCTTGGAAACTGCGCCGGACCGCGCCGTCGGGAAAGAACCGTTTCTTACAGGCGGCCACGCCTTCGGTTGCTCGTGGACAGGGCCAAGCGGCGGGATTCACCCGCCGTCCCGGCGCGAAAAGGAGAATCATGACTCGCCGGTTGGGCGCATTTTCCTGATTGCGCTCCGTCTTGTCGGCTGCGCTTTCGAAGGTTGCTGCTTCCGCTTGCGAGAACAGCAGGAGCGGATTGAATTCGCTGCACCCCTGAAAGTCGCCCTTCCCGCCCTCGTCCTGATTGCGTCCCAGGAAGTCGCGGGCCTTGTCCAGCTCGAGAGTGGGACCGCAGAGCGCATCCATATATGCGCGGAACAAGACCTTGCGCGTGGCCGGTCCCGCCTTCCCGTCGATGGACAGTCCTTTGGCGGTCTGAAAGTCTCGGATCGCGCTACGTGTCTCATCCCCAACCACACCATTGACCACGATCGGTTGCTGAACTGTGGACAGCATGGTCTGCACCGACCGCGTACCCCAATTGTCATCACCAAATGGGTTCGAAAAGAGTTGCTCCCAGAGGTCGACATCACGCACAAGCATCGCGTAAATGGCTGTCGCCCGGCGGCCGCTGAGCTGCTTGTTGAAATCATCATTGCCGACAGGATCGGCGTGCCCAAAAACGGAAAGTGGTGGGAAGATGTCTGCACCCGTCGCGGGATCCTGCACTTTGTTGTCGGCACGCAACTGAGCCAACTTTGGTAGATGCACGGCGATTTCTGGCCGAACGAACGACGAGCCGAAATCAAACAGAAGATCCTCGACTTTGAAACAGCCTTTGGGGACGAGGCGCTCGCCAATCGTGTTGAACTCGTCAGTCGTTGTCGGCGCGGCGAAAACAGTCAACGGCGCTGCGCCGGTTT
>QHXA01000383.1:6303-7081 GCA_003222755.1 Acidobacteriota bacterium | reverse complement strand
CAGCTGCAGTTTTCCCAAGATTAGTGCTGTTCGTACTCATCGAATCACTCTCAACTGCCGTGCAGCTCCTTAAGTTTGGCTTGTGTGACGGCGTCGCACACGCCCGTCACGTGCAGCCCTGAATCACACTGAAACTCTTGCACCGTCTGAGCAAAAATTGTGTCGTCGACTCCTTCAATCGGCCGCGTGATGTAACCGAGGTTACTTAACCTTGCCTTTTGCCCGGAAAGTTCCTCGACTGGATCGAGATGTCCGATCTTGATCGGAACCGAGACATCGAATGGAACGAGTGGATCTTTAAACGTGAGCGTCGCTTCCGTTACTGTCGGAGATATCGGTACGTTAATGAGACCTTTTCCGTCTGTGACCAGCGGCTTGGATGCCCCTTCGATCTTCAGCTCGCATTCCGTATTCGCCAACGGCTTGTTGTCAAAGTCCCGCAATGCGAGACGGAGAAACAGCTTCCCGCCATGAAGCGTGAATCGATGGGTCCGACTGGTTGCGCATGATTCTTGTTTTTGTACCTTGTCGGGGTTGCGCAAGGTGTCGCCCGGCATAAGAACGTTTGGCGACTTCCGCAATTTCTTGAGCGCGGCATTATCCGGATGATCCCAGATGATCTTGTAATCTCGGAAACCATAATTCAACGCGATCTGTGATAGATGTTCGCCCTGCCGCACTATGTGATTGATCGACATTCTCGCCCCACGGAGGCATCGAGTAATAATGAAGCTTGAGCTTTAAGTCAAGCCCTCAGACCGCGCACTAAGTCGGTTAG
>QHXA01000383.1:0-6277 GCA_003222755.1 Acidobacteriota bacterium | reverse complement strand
CGGTGCGGGAACGCGGCGCTAAAGCCTGGCTTCAGCCCGCGTCATGGAAGAACGCAATGCGAGTATCGAAGCTGATGGGGAATATCAAATTGGATTGCAGCTAGTAGATCACTGGCCGCAAAAACGAGATCGCGACGATAGCCGTTCCACTACTCGCTTGTCCGTTGATGCTTGCAGGCGTAAATTTCCAGCCTTCGACAGCTTTCCGTGCGATCTCCATCAATGAGGGAACCTGCCGAACTGTCTCGATTCGCTCAATCCCGCCGTCCGCTGAGATTCTCAATTCAAGAATCACTACACCTTCTGCCACGGAATTTACGGGATACGACGGCTCCACAATCACATGCGGTAAAGGCGGACGAGTTTCTGCCGCCGGCCATTCAGGAAATTGCGTTGCACTCGTAGAGCTGAAGATCTGCCTCGCACGATAAAACATTGTGACGCTGACCGGAGCGGGTTTCTCCTGTCCCTGTACGGGCGCGAACTTCCACTGCTTGACTGCGGAAATCGATGCTTCCAGGAAAGGCGCCGCACCCGCAAGCGCTGTGATGCTCTGAACGTCACCGCTAGCGCCACGGTCGGCTTTCAGGATCACGACGCCAGCAAACGGCGAGTTCAGTGGAGGCGCGGGAGCACCGGCATACTTCAATGTCGCAGCCTGGGGCTGGGCAATCAGCCAGAGAACCAGCAGTTGTGAGGGCAATGACGACATCTGTCGCACCTGATTCCATTATCGCAAACGGCGGCTAAAGCCGCACGACTACATACTTGCCGAAACGGTCGAGCGATCAGGGCAGGGGCGGAGTTGTCTTGGGCGGAATTCGATGATGCGTCGCTTGCTCATATGCATAGGCCAGTTTCAGCAACGTTGGTTCGCTGTACGGTTTTCCGAAGAAGGTAATCCCGACCGGGAGATTATCGCTTGTGAATCCGGAGGGGACGGTAATTGAGGCGGCGTATACCAGAAACGTATTCAGCACCGGCACGCCTTTGTTGTTTACGAAGGGTGGATTGATTCCATCTTTGATAAATGTGGGCTGATGCTCGACGGATTTGTGGACGATCGCATCGAGCTGATGATCCCCCATAACTTGCGCGATAGCGCTTCTCTCGCCTGAAGGTACTCGCCCCATTTTGCGGGATCGGTTCTTTGTAAAGGAGTAGTCCATTGCACGGCTTTGCTCGGCGGAATGCTCTTGGAAAGCTCGGGCGATTTGGCAATGTCCTCGCGGGTCTTGAACGGCGAAGTGGGATTACGCGCCAGATATCGCCGCAACGCTTCATCGGCTATGGCGGGGTTGGTCGCGCGTTTCGCGAGCAGCGCCTTGAGATTTGGGATGACGATCGGATCAATGACGGTAGCGCCGGCCGCCTTCAATTCCGCAACATTCTTTTGAAATACAGCATCGACTTTCTTGAAGTCCTCGGAATCCGGCTCAGAATTCAACCCAATCGATTCACGCAGGACACCGATGCGTGCGCCTTTGAGACTATTTCTGTCGAGGCTTCTGACGTAGCTCGCAGGCGACTGGCCGATGCCAAGCGCGGTGACCGGATCCTCTGGATCATAGCCCACCATCGCGTCGAGCATTTGAGCGACCTCTCTCACAGTTCGTGCCATCGGACCCACTTGTGCCGTGGGTGATGGATATCCATCCCACATACCGCTACGGCTTACAAGCCCTGGCGTTGGACGCAGGCTGACCACATCATTCCAGGCGCCGGGCCGCCGAATGGACGCGAGTGTTTCTTCGCCAATTGCGACGGAGGAAAAGTTCGCGGTTGATTGCGCATCCGGACCCTCCCGACGAGCCGCCGACAGTACGTTCGAGATCGTATGGATTGCGCGAGACACCAAACATCGAGCCGAACGTATCTCCGGCCGCGTATTCGCTCAACGTTGTCTTTCCAAGAATGATCGCTCCGGCTTTCTTTAGCCGCTCTATCACGAAAGCGTCGCGCGTTGGGCGGTAATCCTTGAACACCAGGGTGCCCAAGGTTGTGGGCATACCAGCAGTGTCGATCTCATCCTTAACTAAAATCGGAATCCCATGCAGCGGGCCAACCATTCCCAAGCGCTTATAGGACGCATCGAGTTTATCGGCTTCCTCCAAAGCCTTCGGGTTCAGCGTAATGATGCAGTTGATCGCGGGGCCCTTTTTGTCAAATGCGTTGATGCGATCAAAGTAGACCTGTACCAGCTGATGCGCCGTCACGTTTCCGGATTTCATCGCGGCATGAATGTCGTCAATTGTCTTCTCCGTGACCTGGAATCGTGCGCCGGATTGCCTGGTTTCATTTTGGCTGGCCGCGCCCGCTGCCATCGCGAGTGCAACAGCTATTGACGCGGCGCATGTATACGCCTTCATGATGCCGTCATCCTTACCTGGAAAAAATCAGGAAGTACTTGTCCGGGAAGAGATCGACCTTCTGGACCTTCGTCAAACCGGCTGCTTTCATCCAGCCGGTGACCTGGGCTTCCGAGACAAGCAGGTTGGGCTGGTCCTTGTGAGGACCCTGATCGCCTTTGTAATCGATCACGACGAATCGCCCATCGGGCTTAAGGTAACGGGCAGCGCTTTTCAGATAGCCCGCTCGATCTTCAACGTGATGCAGCACGTCGTGCATGAAAGCCAGATCGACGTCCTGCGCCGGCAGCTTCGGATCGGTGAACTCACCGAGCACCGTTTTCACATTCGATAACTTCCCTTCCTTCGCCTTTCCCTCAATCATAGGGAAATATCCTTTATCGACTTCAACTGCATACACCCTGCCGCCCGTGCCGACAGCCTTTCCCATCGGCACGCTGAAGAGACCCGTCCCAGCGCCGAGATCCGCAACGACCTGACCAGGCTTTAGGCCAAGCTTAGAGACGATTTCTTGGATCTTGAGCCCTTCGAGACGTGAGGGCTGTTCCAGCGTCTTGCTCCACTCTTCGGCTGGACGGGATGCAAGCTGGGCGGTAGCCAGCGAAGCCGTGGTTAGGACCAGCGCAGCAACAGCGACGAGCCACGATTTTTTGAGAAACATTGCTCCTCCTAAAACAACAAATGAGATGAATTTCTCCTGACAGGTTCAAAACAATACCGCGTTATCGGATAGCCGGATGCCGAGCTGCCAGCTGTGCATCCCTGATCAGGCGCCATACGTCACTAAGCCGTCAAAAATGATCTGAGTTCGGCGAGCGTTTCCTCCGGCACCTCTTCAGCGATGAAATGGCCGCAGCGCAGAGCCCGGCCTCTCGCGTTTACAGCTTTCTCTTTCCAGAAATCAATGGCGTTCCGGAAAGCCGGAGGACGATTCCCGCGTTCGGCCCACAAGGACAAAACCGGGCACGTGATTTTCTTGTTCCAATCGGCTTCATCGATTTCCAGGTCGATACTCGCACTGGCGCGATAGTCCTCACACGTGGCGTGAATCGTGGCGGGATCCTTGAAGCAGCGCAAGTATTGGGCAAATGCTTCCGGAGTGATGGCTCCAGGCGATCTTTCAAATCGACTTCGCAAATAGAACTCGACACTGTTGGCGATCATTGTTTCCGGCAGCGGGCTGGGTTGAACGAGGAAGAACCAGTGATAAACGCCGGTGGCCCACTCCTTGGTGAGATTGCGGTAAGTGAGAAGCGGAGAAGGCAACGTGTCGAAGACCGCCAGCTTGGTGATTTTGTCCGGGTAGTCCAGCGTCATACGACTCGCTACTCCCGATCCCTTGTCGTGGCCGACCACAGCGAACTTCTCAAAACCGAGTTTGGTCATAACCTCGACCTGGTCCTTGGCCATCGCGCGTTTGGAGTAGTTGGAATGATTCGGTCCATCCGGAGGCTTGCTGCTGTCGCCGTAGCCGCGCAGATCAGCGGCCACGATGGTGAAACGCTCGGCCAATGCCGGCGCTACTTTGTGCCACATGACATGAGTCTGCGGATAACCATGCAGCATCAGCACCGGCGGCCCGCTTCCCCCCACCACGGCGTTGATCGTTGCGCCGCTCGTGGTAATGCGCATCGGCTTGAAGCCGGGGAAAAAACTTACTCGCTGCGCTGCGTTGCGCTGCGGCACACTGGCGGCAAGCATAGCTAACGAGCCCCTCAGGAAATTCCGGCGATCTGTTTTCGACGTCATAAGAGTACGCCTCATTTCGCTAGAGGATTCGGCCGGACCTGGAACTTCACAATCTTCGGCCGCGATCCCTTGCCGCCTTCCTGGTGCCAAGGCGTATACATCGAGTAGCTCGACCAGAGGCCGCGGCCCTTCCAGCCGGCTTTCGGGTCGTCTATCCGGCCGGCCGCGTGACGATTGTGGAATCCCAACGGGTACGGCACGCGCAGCGTCAATGTCTGCATCTGGCCGTTCTGCGGCCTGAGGACCCAAAACGAATCCGCATTGACGTCACCGGCCAGCAACACATCCTCCCCGAGACCGAGTGCGTTGTGGTGATCGATGTGGTCCAGGTACAGCATGTCGGTGCTGAGATCGGGCTGTCCTTTGAACGTGGGGCCGGGCTTCGTGTACTCGGTCCACCCTTCCGGGCAGTGCTCACCAGTGGCCGTTGGCCCGTTCAGCACTTTGCACTTGCGGCGATCGAAGCTGAAAATCTTGTGGACGCCGCGCCAGTTCTGCCAGACCACGCCGTGACTGTCGACGGCCACGCCGCCCGAATACGTCAACGGTGCCATCGACTTTGGCGGCGTGTAGACCTCGGCCTTGCACGTCTGTGGCGGATTCAGTCCTCGCTCGAGACGCACGAGCGTCTTGTCCTCGTGATCGATGCCCGAGCACCAGATGCTGCCATCGGTCTCGCTGAGGGCAATCGCGTAGCATCCAAATTCAATCCGGTGGTCTCTCTTCGGATCGATCGCTTCCTTGGGTTCGGTCCAGCCGGTGGAGATCTTACCGTCGCCGTTGGTGTCCACCACGCCCGGGCACCAGCCCTGCGAGGCGCCGGCGTCGCGAGTCTTGTCGAAGGCCAGCGTGTCCACCCATCCGACGGCGTTGTCCTGACCGAAGATGAGCGCGTCCTTGTCGTCGAAGATGTTGTGGTCCGCGCCAAAGCAGCTGTCGAACGCTGTGAACTGCTTCGTCTTGGGATCATACAGTTGGATCTGTCTGGCGCTCGGGCGGGCCATCGGGAAGTACTTCGCGAACTTGTTCGTCGTCGCGTCCGTGCAGTACGCCGGCTGCTGTTGTGGAGCACGAATCCGTGCTGTTACCCACACGCGCCCCTTGCCGTCCATCGCCACGCTGCGAGGATCGGCTTGCCGCTGCCAGATCTTCTCGTCGCCCCACACCGGAGACCGTGGAGTGTTGCCATCGAGCACAGGCCCGTTCGACGGAATCTTGATCTCGGATGTCGTGTTCGTCCGTGGATCGAGCACGGCGAGGATGTCAGAACTCTGAATGGCACCGTAGATCAGACCGTTTGCGTTGAGCGTTGGTTCACGCTCGTCGGTGCCGGCCGCATCGCTGCGGCGGCTGGTCGGCAGTGCCCAGTCCCACATCGAGATCACCAGGTTGCGCTCGACACCGACGGGACGGGGCGGCGCTTCGGGATACGCACCGGCGGCAATGCGATCGGTCCAATCGGCGAAGGCTTTGCGCTGTGCGCCGAGGTCCTTGAAGACCCGACCCATGTTTGCTCCATTCGGCCCCATCGTCACGTGGCGATCCCAGGCCTCGAGCGTCGAAGCAAATGTGCCAACGCCTTTCGTTAGCTCACGCGTCGCGCGGTTGCCAACCTGATGGCATGAGAAGCAGGCCTTCGTTTCCAGCGCGACGTGCTCAGGTGAGTGTTCTCCCTTGGGGATCTCTAGCAGCCCCAGCCAGTAATTGGCGGGATAGACCTGTGCGGCGGCGCGGCCGTCGGGTGCGATCACCGCTTTGAGATCGAGGTGCTGCCCGGGCTTGGCGGGAACACGCGGCGAATCCACCAACCCATAGCCGCGCACGAAGACCTGATAGCTGGCTTGCGGTAAATCCGGCAGCACATAGCGGCCCTGATCGTCGGTGACGACGATTTTGATGAATTTCGTCGGCAGGTTTCCGCAATCACCCACACGCCGGCTTCCGGGCCCTTCGCACTGGCAACGACTCCGCCGATGTCATCGTTATCAATCGCAACCGTCGCGACGCCTCTCTGCTGCGCTTGGACTCCACTAAGTGAAGTCCACGAAGCCAACGAAGCCGCCACTACGCACATCACCGCCAACAAACCTAGTCTCCGATTGACACGCAATTTCATATGCTCCTCCGCTGCAAATGTTCAGCGCAGATCATTTCCGTTG
>QHXA01000382.1 GCA_003222755.1 Acidobacteriota bacterium | reverse complement strand
CTTTGCCGCAGCCGATACCATCATCATTCGGGCTGCCGCGCCGACGTTGCGCATCGGTGTGTAGTTCTGCGGAGTCGCGGTGCTGCCGCCCTCGATTTGGCCGACGTTTGGCGCGCCCATATCTCGCGCATACTTCGGATCGAGGTCGCTCTGCTGTACCCTCACCTGCTTCCAGTCCACATCGAATTCATCAGCGATGACCATGGGCAGTGCGTTCCGGATGCCCTGTCCGGTTTCCGGGTTCTTGGCAATGATGGTGAAGGTGTTGTCCGGATGAACCGTTATGAAGGTACTCGGATTCACCGGGGTTGGCGCCGGAGGAGCTCCGCGTTGTTGCGACAGTAGTTCGGACTCCGTGTAGAGACCGATCAACATACCACCGCCGGCGAGCGCGCTGACTTTGAGGAACGATCGACGATCGAGTTGTGTGTTAGTTGTTTTCATAGCGCCTCCTATGCCTTCCTCCCGCCGTTGGCGGCGAGGTGAATCGCTTCGCGGATCCTGAGGTACGTTCCGCATCGGCATATGTTTCCGGTCATGGCTGAATCAATGTCGGCATCAGTCGGTTTTGGAGTCTTGGTCAACAACGCTGCAGCGGTCATCAGCTGGCCGGCCTGGCAGTAGCCGCACTGAGGCACATCCAGCTCGAGCCACGCTTTCTGCAGCGGATGCGATCCGTCTGGCGAAAGTCCTTCGATCGTCCGCACCTCTTGGTTGCCTACCCTTGAAACGGGTGTCTGACATGCACGGATCGCCGTGCCGTTCAGTTGCACCGTGCACGCGCCGCACGCGCCGATGCCGCATCCGAATTTCGTTCCCTTCATATTGAGAACGTCTCGGAGCACCCATAAAAGGGGCATATCCGCGGGCACATCTACTGTCTTCGATTGCCCATTAATTTTGAGTGTGTAGGGCATAACTTCAATCTCCTTGAAAAAGGATTCACAGCCGGTCCAATCGTTTAGCTGACCCCGCAGCCTATCACTTGTGGCCGCGCTGGGGCAACGATTCGGTGTGTGTTTTTGCGCTTACTGTCCCTTGATTTTCCGTGAATGCGATGATAGCTTCCGCACACCATCTCCAAAGATTTCAAAATCCGCGAGGTATTCATGGCCGACCTCGATCGACGAACCTTCTTGAGCACCGCCCTCGCTTCGCTGGGATTGGCCGCCATGAACGGCGGCCGCTTGGTGGCATTGGCACAAGGAACTGCTCCCATTAAGCCGTACCGGATCGATATACACCATCATTTCGGACCGGCCGTGTGGGTCGCGGAGGTGAAAGGGCGGCCGCTTCTACAGCCCGCGAATACGACTTGGACGCCCGCCAAATCGATCGAAGACATGGATCGGGGCGGCGTCGCCGCGTCGGTGATTTCGATTACTAACCCAGGTTTATGGTTCGGCGATAAAGCAGTCACGACCCGTCTCGCACGCGCATGCAATGAGTACGCCGCAAAGCTGGTTATGGACCAGCCGAAGCGGTTTGGTTTCTTTGCCGCGATGCCGCTGCCGGATGTTGATGCCACGCTGAAGGAGATTGGATATGCGTACGACACGCTCAAGGCCGAGGGTGTGGGCCTTTTCACGAGCTACGGAGATACGTGGCTCGGCAATCCAACTTACCGGCCGGTGATGGAGGAACTCAACCGGCGTAATGCCGTCGTGCACGTGCACCCGACAGCTGCCAATTGCTGCCGGGATCTAAACTACGCACCCGGTGTGGGGCCGGGTAGTATGGAATACGGAACGGACACAACCCGCGCCATCACTGGTATATGTTTCAGCGGCGACGCCACGCGTTTTCCGAACATTCGCTGGATCTGGTCTCACGCGGGCGGCACGATGCCCTTCCTTGCCGGCCGCATCGATGGGGCCTCAGGCAACTTCAAGGCGCAAATGCCCAATGGCCTCATCAATGAATTGAAAAAGTTTTATTACGATGTGGCAGGCGCCGCCAATCCGGGCGCGATTGCTTCACTGCAGAAGCTCGTCAATCCGGACAAGATCATGTTCGGGACTGATTTTCCTCCTGGCGGAACCAGTCAGGCCGTAGCCCGGGCGCTGCGCGAACTGAAAATGTTCAGCGAGAGCGAACTGCGGCTCGTCGAGCGTGACAATGCTACAAAACTCCTACCCCGACTGATATCCAGTTAGCGCGGCTACTGTAGGGGCGGTCTATGACCAATCGGAGCGAAGACATTTCGAAATTGGACGAATCCTGCATCTCAGATCCGAAATCCGAAACTGCAAATTGAACTGCCTGAGCGTCGGCTCGCGCGCCTATTGGCGGTCGGGACCAGTCCAATCAGAGATTTCGGATTTCGGATCTGAGATGCAGGATTCGTCCAATTTCAAATTTCCCCGAAACCCGAGAAGAACACAACAACACGAGCCCGCCACTAGCCTCTGATATAATCCGCCGAAATTCTCGAGGGGTATGGACCATCCAGACAGCAACATCGACCGACTGCTCAACGCCCAGGCGAATGTCGACGATAGGCTCCAACAGTACAACACTGCGGTGACGACGATCTTGTTTACCGACATTGTCAGTCCTACCGCTTATTCCGCGATTCTGCATCGGCACACGGATCTGGTATCAAAAACTGTCGCCGAGTTTCAAGGCAGCATCATCAAGATCATTGGCGAAAGTGTCATGGCCGAGTTTCCGGAGCCCGCCTTTGCAGTTCAAGCGGCGGTTCAGATCCAGCGGCACTTGCGCCTGCTCAACGAGTCGCTCGACGTGCGTGAACGTCCGCAAGTGCGCATCGGTATCGATGCCGGACCCCTACGCGATACGGTGAACACCGCCGCACGCATCACCAAGCGCAGCGGTCCGGCCCAGATTTTGATCTCCCGATCGGTGCGCGATGCCATCTTGAATGAGAAGGACCTGCGCTGCACCTGGCTCGGCAGGAGCACGGTGAAGGGCAGAGAGGCCGCTGAGGACGTTTTCGAGGTCATCTGGACCGATGCCGCCACTTACGCCGATTTGCGAGCTAGCGTAACCGCGGCTCTGGCGAGAGGTGAACTGAACGCTCCCGGACTCAGGCTGGAAGATTTAGTACAACCGCGGCGCCAGGCTGCGCCTGTTCAGGACAGTGCGCGGATGTTTCGGTCTGTGACCGTTGGGACACAACTCGGTTCCCACGAAATTGTGGCGTTGCTCGGCAAGGGCGGTATGGGTGAGGTGTATCGAGCACGCGATACGAAGCTCAAACGTGAGGTCGCGATAAAAATCCTGCCGGATCAATTCTCGCGCGATCACGACCGTGTGAATCGGTTTCAGCGCGAGGCGGAAGTACTGGCGTCACTCAATCACCCCAATATCGCCACCATCTACGATCTGCAAGAAGCAAACGGCTTGCGTTACCTCGTCCTCGAACTTGTCGAAGGTGAAACGCTGGCAGAGCGCGTCCGGCGTGGCCCAATCCCAGTGCCAGAAGCTCTCGAAGTCGCACAGTATGTTTGTGAAGCGCTCGAAGCGGCGCATGAAAAGGGCATCGTTCACCGCGATTTGAAGCCGGCCAACGCCAAGATTACGCCAGAAGGCAAAGTGAAGATTTTGGATTTTGGATTGGCAAAAGCGTTCGAGCGCAGCACGCTAGCGGATCTCTCGAATTCGCCCACGATGATGACCGCGGGGACCGAGGGCGGCGTGATTCTGGGTACTGCCGGCTACATGAGCCCGGAGCAGGCGCGGGGCCGGCCTGTCGACAAACGCACGGATATCTGGGCGTTCGGCTGTATGTTGTACGAGATGCTCACAGGCCGCCAGGCATTCGTGGGAGAAACGGTGTCGGACACAATCGTCGCGATCCTGGACCGCGAGCCGGACTGGACGGCTCTTCCCGAGGCGGCGCCATTGACGATTCGCCGTCTGCTCCAGCGTTGCTTCGAAAAGGACGCGAAACACCGGCTGCACGATATC
>QHXA01000381.1:9182-9591 GCA_003222755.1 Acidobacteriota bacterium | reverse complement strand
TTACAAACATGTCGCGCCCGGGAAGCTGGAAAACGTAGCGAAGCGTGAACCCGACGCCTTCCGCGCGCGTATCTTCGGCGACGAGCAACTCCGGACGCGCATCGAATTGCCGTTTCAGGTCGTCAGCAAATCTGACCAGTGATGCAGAGCTAACGGTGACGCGACTCAGGACGCTCAAAGCGATACCCCCATCACTCTCAATACGCCGCTAAAGAATTCGCGAACGCCGCTGGGCAACGTGAGACCGAATCCGACAAGCAGAATAATGTTGAAGGCTAGCGGCGCGATCGACCACCGTAACGGGTCACCACAATGAATCCGCTCCTCCGGAGTGCCGTATAGCATCGCGTTCACGCTTGACAGCATGCCGGCGAAAACCAGCACAACAAGTGACAGACCGATCACGGCG
>QHXA01000381.1:2929-9094 GCA_003222755.1 Acidobacteriota bacterium | reverse complement strand
GAAACGCCGCACCGGTCCAGGGTGCCGCCTTCAAAAGTCCCCGCACGGCGCGAATTTCTGTGGTGCGGTACTTCAGCAGAATGCTCCCCGACAGGATGAACAGCATCGATTTCGCCAATGCGTGGTTCACCATGTGAAGCAGCGCGCCAAGCATTCCCCAATAACCCCCGAATCCCAGGCCCAGGGCCACAATCCCGGTGTGCTCAACACTGGAGTAGGCGAGCATGCGCTTGTAGTTTCGTTGCGACATCAAGAAAGCCGCAGCAAGCCCCAGAGATAAGAGGCCAAAACGCATCAGCCATGCGGATGAAAACGCCGCGCCCGCTGTGATATCCACCACAGCCTTGAAGCGCATGAGTGCATACAAGCCGACATTCAATAGCACACCTGACATGAGCGCGCTGATCGGGGCAGGCGCTTCGCTATGCGCATCCGGAAGCCATGTGTGCATCGGAGCAAGGCCGGCTTTCGTTCCATACCCGATGAGTATGAAAACGAACGCGAGCTTCACAATTGTTGCATCGAGCCGTGTCGCCATGGCAATCAACGATGTCCAGCTCAAGCCGATTTCGCCGACCTGATCCGCAGCGGCGTAATACATCAAAACAGTTCCCAAGAATGCGAGGGCAATACCTACGGACGAGATGATCAGGTATTTGTAGGCGGCTTCTAACCCGGTGTGGTTCTCATGCAGATTCACTAGGAAAACAGTCGCCAGAGTTGTGCCTTCAATCGCAACCCACATAACGCCAAGATTGTCTGTCGTCACAGCCAGTAACATGGTGAATATGAACAACTGAAACAATGCATAAAAGAGCCGTACGCGCGAAAAATGGCTTTCATCAAACTCCAGCCGTATGTAGCCAATGGCGTAAATTGCGGCGATGGCTCCCACGAATGTGACGATTGCAATCATGAACGCTGAAAGTGAATCCGCGCGGAGTAAATGCCATGAGATTGCTGACTGGGTCAGCCATAATCTCCAGATAACGAGTCCACCCACAACGAGCGAAATCACGCTGGCCGCAGCATGAGTGAGCTCCACGAGCACGCGCTTCCGCATGGTTGGAATCAGCGCGGAAGCGACCGCGGAAATCGAGAGAAGGAGTATCAGAATCATCCCTTCAATGCCCCCATTTGCTTGACGTCGATGGAATCGAAGTTTTCCTTGATCCGGTACACGAAGATTTCGAGGATCAATACCGCCACGAGGACGTCCAGAAACACACCGATCTCAACGATCAGCGGAACGCCATATGTCGCAAGGAGGGCAATCATGAAAATGCTGTTCTCCAGCATCAGGAAGCCCAGAATCTGCGTGAGCGCCCGCCGCCGATTGACGGTTGTGAAGAGTCCAATAAGAACTCCCGCGAAAGCCAATGGAATACCGTCGCCTGTGGGCAACCTATTCGCCGCAGCCAGCGGCGCCATGGTGTAGAAAGCAATCACGACAAGAAGTGCGCAGATACCCAACGTCACTGAAGTGCCAAGGTATGGCCGTACAGCCCTCTGGATGCCGATCCTGTTCACTGCCCGCGTGAGGATGCTGGGAATCAAAATCACCTTGATCACCGCGAACACAATGGCGATCACAAATAATTCGGCGCTTCCGCCAAAGTGCGCAACAACGGCAGCCAACATGGCCAACAGACCGGATTGAATGGCAAACATCCGAACCTGACCCGTAAGGCTGTTCCGGATGATCAATAAAAAGGAAGTCAGCAGGAACAGAAATGACAGCAGGTTCGCTATTTTTGCGAAAGGCATAATTTTTCAGTTCGCGTCGGGCTCACCCCCCACGCATCACTTCAAGAAGAAAAACGAAATGACAGCCAGCAGCGCGAGCATGAATGAGCCGGTCAAAAGCTCCGGAACCCGGAACAGCCTAAGTTTCGCAACTGCGGTCTCTAACATCGCCAGACTGACTGCAAGAATACCGAGCTTGAGAGCCAAGGCGACGACACCAATGGCAAGCGCCGCTGGTTGCAGGCTTACAGCAATGCCCCAGGGCACGAAAATATTTCCGAGCAACGTCAGAAACAGGAACAGCTTGATAGCGGATGCCCATTCGATAAGCGCGAGATATCGTCCGGAATACTCCAAAATCATCGCCTCGTGAATCATTGTTAGCTCGAGATGCGTGGATGGATTGTCCACTGGCAATCGGCCCGTCTCTGCAAGCGCGACGATGAAGAAGGATGCAAACGCCAGAAGGTGACCCGGATTGAGCAGCAACAACGGATCGGACACCGAACGGCCGATCATCTCCCGCAGCCCAGTACTTCCGGCGCGAAGAGCGATGGCGAAGATCGCAATCATGACGGTTGGTTCAGCCAATGCCGCAATCGCCATCTCTCTGCTGGCACCCATGCCACCAAACGAGCTGCCCGCATCCAGTCCGGCAAGCGCGAGAAAAAACGTGCCGAGAAGAAACACGTACATCAGCAAAATGATGTTGCCTATCGGCTGCAACGCGCCTGCAGTTGTGAGCACGGGAACAATGAGCGCCGAGACCAGCATCGTTCCGAAAACAATGTAAGGTGTAAATCGAAAAATCCAGGAGGTGTTCTCAGAAATGACCGCTTCCTTGATCAAAAGCTTCCGGAGGTCCCAATAAGGCTGCCAAATTCTGGCTCCGCGCCGGCCCTGCAGTCGTGCCTTCGTTTTCCGGATTACGCCGACGAGCATTGGCGCACCGATGACGACAACCAACCACTGAACAACCGTTATGGAAAATTCGACCAACATTTCCCTCGCACCGCGGAGCGGTGCACGGATATTAGCCAGGGGTACGCGTTTTTGCGTACCCCTGGAATATCGAAACAAAACAGATCCCGCACCCTGAAGGGGTGTCGAGGATTCCTCGCACACTTTCAGCGTGCGATCCATGGTGAGCAACTAAATCCCAGGGGTACGCAAAAAACGCGTACCCCTGGCTAATTTCCGTGCACCGCTCCGCGGTGCGACTCGCGTACTTACAATTTGGCCCACACCAAAACCACGATCAGTGCCACCAGCATATATAGAAGGTAGCCGTGCACGTTTCCGGACTGAAACGCCCGAGTTCTCATGGAAATGCGGCGGACGGCCGCGCCGATCGGTGCGTAGACGGAGTCTTCTATAATCGTCCGCGAATCGCTACGATAGGTAATCGTCTTTACGAAGAACCCCGACTCCGGATGCGCTTCAACTTGGGTGTGCTCCACCGGCCGATACAGGAATGCGAAGACGCGCTTAAACGGATTCGCAAAGGCAGTCGCGGTATATTCGAAACGCGCTGTCTGCACCGCGCGGCCACAGCCCCACGTTTCGTAAAAGCGGCGTCCGAAGTTTGCCCCACTGATCTTTAAGCCGATCCAGGTTGCGATCATCAACGTGCCTAGAATCAAAGCAACCCACAGCGGCGAAACGGCGCCAAAGTCCGTGGCCGTCACGATGGTTTTGATGCTGAACGTAAGATCCGGCCGAGCGCCCATAAAGTCATGAATCACGCCGGTTAATGGCTGCAAAACAGCGACAGGTACGACGCCAAGCATCACGCAGGCCGCCGCGAGCACCATCATCGAAACGCGCATTGTCCATTGCGGCTCATGCGCCTGCTCGACGGCGGCAGTGCGAGGGAGAGCAAGAAACGTAATTCCGAACGCGCGAACGAAACATGCCACGGCCAAACCGGCAGTCAACGCGAGCGCCGCGATCGAAAGCGCGAGAACCAAATTGTAAAACTGTTCCGGGATTCGAAAACTGAGGAGCAGCGACTGGAACATGAGCCACTCACTCACAAATCCGTTGAACGGCGGCATTGCCGATATGGCAAGCGAACCGAGAAGAAACATCGCGCCGGTCTGTGGCATGCGCCGCAGGACTCCGCCCATGGCTTCAATGTTTCGCGTGCCAACCGCATGCACAACTGCGCCCGCACTCAGGAACAACAAGCTCTTGAAAACCGCGTGATTTAAGCTGTGATACAGAACGGCCAACAACGCTAACGCGGAAAGCGAATTTAGATCGTAACCGTGAAACAGCAACCCGCCGCCAATTCCAAGAAGAATCACGCCGACATTTTCAACGCTCGAATAGGCGAGTAGCCGTTTTAGGTCCGAATCGACAATCGCGTACAGCACACCCAGAACTGCTGAAACCGCGCCGATCGTCAGAATGACGACGCCCCACCATGCCGGCCCCTGACCCAGCCATTGGAAACCGATCCGTATGAGACCGTACAGGCCCAGTTTGATCATCACACCCGACATCAAAGCGGAGACGTGGCTCGGTGCTGCCGGATGTGCGCGCGGGAGCCAAATATGAAACGGGATGGCTCCGGCTTTCGAAAGAAACCCAGCGGCGAGCACGAGGAACACAATATTTCGTTTCCCTGCATCGACCGCCCCTGCTGCGCCGGCCCAGTCGGCCATCGTGAGACTGCCTGCGGCCTGCGAAATAGCAAGAAATCCGATCAGCAAACAAGCCAGCCCGGCATGGGTCATCACGAAGTACAGCCACCCCGCGCTTTGCGTCTCTCTTTGATCACTTTCGGTCATCACAAGAAAATACGAAGCCAGCGACATCAGTTCCCAGAAAAGAAGGAACGTCGCAACATTGCGGGCCAGCACCACCAGACACATGGCGGGAATGAAAACGTTGAGGGCAAACGCCATTGCCGGCTGCTTCTCCTTATAGTGACGGGTATAGCCGATTGCATAAAACGTGGAGGGAACCGCGCCGGAGGCAACGATCAGCAGAAAGAACGCTGATAATCGGTCCAGACCGAGGGCCAGTCCTCCAACCATGGGCAGGAGTCCGGGTAACAGAAGTTGGAATGACTCACCCCATTGTCCGCTGATGCCGGCAATGCCGAGCAGCAGAACCAGGACCGAGCCACATAGCGCGAGGACATGCGAGATACACCCGCACAAAGCAGGATGGCGGGATAATACCAGCGCTGCTGCGGCTCCTGCTGCGAAGAGGATCAGCGACGTGTACAGGATTTCGAGCAGTGTCACCGCGCCGCTCCAGCGCCAGCATCGAGAGCCTTCAGAATACCGGCCAGAATCGCACGCGGACTAGGCGGGCAGCCGGGTACAAGCACGTCCACGGGAATCACAGCGGAAACGGGACCGACCACTCCGTAGGCACCGGCGAAGATGCCGCAGTCCTTTGAACAGTCGCCCACTGCAACAACAAATTTGGGGTTGGGCGTGGCGTCATATGTTCGCTTCAGCGGATCGGCCATGTTGCGAGTTACAGGACCGGTAACGAGTAAACAATCGGCATGGCGGGGTGATGCAACGAAGTGCAAGCCGAATCGTTCGAGATCGTAGTGCGGGCCGTTCAGTCCGGCAATTTCGATTTCACATCCATTGCAGGAGCCGGGATCGACCTCCCGGATATGCAACGATCGCCCGAACACCTTTCGTGCGCGTTCACTGATCGCGTTTCCCAGCAGTTCCACGTCAGGATCGGCAGACGGACGCCCTGCTTCGGTCACAACCGGAGTTTTTAAAATCTGGCGAAGGAGCGATCTCATGGCCTCTTCCGCCGTCCCTCGGCCTTGATCTCTTCGAGCATGCTTCGGATGCCGATGAGGTGATTGTTGAAGATATCTCGTGCCACATCGAGGAGCTTAAAAATCGCCGGATCGCTCACCGAGTAATACACATTCGCTCCGGCCTTTCGCGCCACGATGATGTTCTTGTTACGCAGCACCGCAAGCTGCTGAGACGCATTGGCCTGCTCGATTCCGAATTCCGCGCTGATTTCGGCAACGGTCCGCTCACCACTCCGCAGGCTGTCCAGAATGGAAATGCGCAACGGATGCGCCAGAGCTTTGAAGAATTCGGCTTTAAAATTTCGCAGCTGAGACATCTATATGCAAATAGCCATATGCAAATATTCGCATATTCCTTGTAACATGCGGCCAAGCCGTCGTCAACTCCGGAAGGCACCGCGATCTGGAGATCTCCAGATGCATCGCCTTGATGTAATCCAACGGAATCCCTATACTGCCGCGCAGGAGTCGCGTCGTATGCAATTGGATCCGAAGCGGGCCGGCATGCTCTCGATCATGGCCGCTCTGCTTACACCGAGCTGATGAGTGCTGCCGCAAGTCCTGGCAGGACTTGGCTTACTCTCGTTGATTAGTGCCGGATGTCTGTTTTGGCTGGA
>QHXA01000381.1:0-2898 GCA_003222755.1 Acidobacteriota bacterium | reverse complement strand
GTCGTGTCACTGGTCTACCAGGTCTGGGCAGTACGCCGCCGTCCGCCCAATTTGCGAACTATCGGCATGAAGAGCATTCTCGCGGCCAGCCTGGCCGTGAATACGATGGTAATCGCGGGCTGGATTGTGTTAACGATTCGCTATTGGTAAAACTCCTAAAAAGGAGATGGACATGAGCCTCCGAAGATTGATCTTGCTTTTGCCTGCGCTGGTATTCGTGGTCACACTGCCAGCGTTCGCTCAGGTTGAGAAGGCTGCGATGCGGACGACCGGGATCTCCTGTGGCACTTGTGCAGCTGTGTCCGAAGTCTATTTGAGACGCTTGCCGGAGATCGACAAAATCGCGATCAGCTTGTCCAAAGAATCGGTCATGGTCTCCTACAAACCGGGCGCCGCGTTCCGGCCAAAGGATCTCCGTGACGCGCTGCAGAAGACAGAAGTGGGAATCGTTCAGCTGCAGATTAGCGCACGCGGCCGTTTGCAGCGAGAAGGTGGAAAGCAGTTCTTCATTGCCGGCAAAGACAAATTTGCGCTCGTACCCTCGGCGAACGCTCCTCAGCCGCCTGCAGACACTCCGGTCTTAATCGAAGGCATTCTCAACGATCGCGTTCAGCCAATGGAGCTGAAGATCATGACTGTCACGCGCCTGAAGCAATAATCAGAGGCGTGGGGGGACGCGGACCTCTTGACAACGAAGGAGGCTTATGCGCGTGGAAAAGACGAAACGCAGAAGGGCAATGCGTGCAGGTACTGCAATGCTCGCGGTCAGCATTTTCTGCCTGTTCGCACTGGAACGGTTCGACAGACGAATGGGCTCTCCGAAGCTGGTTTCCATCGAGGAGTCTCCTGACATCGGGGAGATGTGCGTTTGGGAACCCGCCAGCCTGAACGCGGCGGCCACGACAGGCGGGCGGAGCCCGCGCAAGCCCGATAGGGCGCAGCCATCTACAGAAGACAATCTGTTTGGAGCCTTCCGAGGATCTGCAGAGGCCGCAGCGCAAAACGCCGGCGAAACGGGCGTGACGAGCCGGCCTCCGCTCCGCAACATCCTGGATACCGATCCGATTTATACATCGGTCGCCGTCGACGACATGCACGATGAAGTCTTACTCCAGGACAGCAATACGTGGAGCATCAGAGTATTCAATCGATTGGATAATACCCCGCCAAACGCCAGAGCCACCGAACCGAAGCGCGTGATTTCGGGTTCTGAAACCGATGTCCAGTTCAACAGCTGCGTTTACGTGGATCCAAAGAACGGCGACATCTACTCGGTCGAAAACGACATTGGCGATTCGATCGTCGTCTTTTCTCACGATTCTAATGGAAACATTAAGCCGCTCCGCAAATTGAAGGTCACGCATCGAGCTTTCGCGATGGCTGTGGACGAGGACACTGAAGAACTGTTCCTCTCGGTCCAGTATCCACCGCAAATCGAGGTCTATCGAAAGATGGCTTCCGGAGATGAAAAACCACTGCGCCGGCTGGAAGGTGAAAGTACGCGTCTATCGGATTCGCACGGTATTGCCATCGATACGAAGAACAAACTTCTGTTCGTTAACAACTGGGGCAACATCAGCGACTACAAGGTTGCGGGAACGGGCAGATTCGAATCGCCATCGATTACTGTTTATCCACTCAAGGCTGGTGGAGACACGCCACCCGTGCGAGTCATCCAGGGGCCGGGCGCCATGTCTATCAACCCGGACACGCGCGAACTTTTCATTGCGAACGACGTCAACAGTTCGATTCTGGTGTTCCGCGAGGCGGATACAGGCGACGTCGCGCCGGCTCGTGTGATCAAAGGTAACAAGACGCGCTTGAGCAATCCAACGAGTGTGCTTGTCGATACGAAGCACAACGAACTGTGGGTGACGAATCTCGGCAACTCCTCAGCGACCGTCTACGCGTTGGGCGCTAATGGTGACGTGGCGCCGATCCGCATGATTCGCAGCGCCCCCCTCGACAAGGTCTCGTTGAAGTTCGGCAAGACTCAAGCCGTTGCATACGACAGCAAGCGGGAACAAATACTGGTGCCCAACTGAGTGGCCCATCCGCAGATTGCGGCCTTCGCCAGGTTGGCGAAGGAGAACACTCCACCGGTTCGAGTGCTCGAAGGTCAGAAAACAATGATCAGCAGAACCATGCATGGTTTTGCATACGATGCGATTCACGACGAAATCGTCGTTACGAGTCCTTTGGCGCAGGCCATCCTGACATTCCGCGGGGCGGCCAATGGAGAGGAACGGCCGGTTCGCGTCATCCTGGGACCGCATACGCAGATCTTAGGAACGGCGGGCGGCGGTCTCGATAAGGTTAGCGTCGATCCGGTGAACAACGAGATACTGTTGCCCGTCGCTCCCGGTGGTGTTTTGGTATTCGACCGCGCAGCGAACGCAGATGTCGCGCCCAAACGGCTGCTCAGCGGACCCGACACGCAAATTAGAGGCATGTCTCCGGTCGCCGTCGATCCGGCCAATAACGTGCTGATCGTCAACAGCGGCGGCGCCATGCTGATCTTTGATCGCACGGCCAGCGGCAATGCCAAACCGAAAGCGGTGATCCGCGGAGAGAAGAGCGGCGTCGCCGCGATCTCCACAATTCAGGTGTATCCGGAGAAGGGCTGGGTCATTGGCGGCTGCGATCGCGCGCCGGGCATGGCGGGATCCAGTCCGGCCATTTGTGCCTGGAGCGTAAAAGATAATGGCGACGCAGCTCCACGTTGGAAAATCCCCGTGCAGCAACTCACGGGATACTCGCCCTCCGGAATTGCGCTGGACCCAACCAACAAAGCAGTCATCATGAGTTGCGCGGGCCAGAGACTTCGTCCACCTAACGGCATCATGAACGCCGTGATTACGTTTTCGTGGCCGGAGATCTTCTAGCCGCGGTGGGACG
>QHXA01000380.1:4387-9172 GCA_003222755.1 Acidobacteriota bacterium | reverse complement strand
AACTCCAGGACTTCCTCGGCGAGTTGTCGGGAATGCCAGCGAGTATAGTGCCACGAGCAGTCGGGCCACACCAGCGATGATCTTCGCTAGACCGCCAACCGAACTGTTCCATGCGGTGTCATGCTTCCAATAGGGTGCTGCTTGCGTCGAAGATCGGACCAAACAAATTTCCACTCGGAGCACAGTATGATTCGATGTCTCGTTTTCGTTCTGCTGACGACGGTGACGGCATTGGGAACGCAGATTCCGTCTCCTTCCATTCCGTCTGATCAAGCCCGACTCGTGACATTCAATAAGGATGTCCTGCCAATACTTCAAAACAATTGTCAGGTATGTCATCGGCCGGGCGACGTGGCGCCGATGTCCTTCTTGACATACGAAAGCACGCGACCGTGGGCGAAGGCGATCAAGGCCGCGGTCCTCAGCAAACAGATGCCGCCGTGGTTTGCGGATCCTCATTACGGAGAGTTCAGGAATGCGCCGAAGTTGACTCAAGCGGACATCAATACGCTCGCCGCCTGGGCGGACAGCGGGGCACGCGAAGGCGATCCTGGTGACAAGCCGTCTGCGGCGCAATGGGTGAAGGGCTGGCGTATCCAGCCGGACATCATTGTTTCAATGCCTGAACCGTATCACGTTCAGGCGAAAGGCGCGGGAGAGATCAAGGAGTTTTTCATTCCGAGCCCCTTTAAGGAAGACACGTGGGTCACGTCGATCGAGATTCGTCCAGGCGATCCTTCTGTCGTGCATCACGTCATCGTACAAGTTCCCGAGCAGAACGCTAGGAAGGGGTTTGCTTGGGGAGCGCAAAACTGCGAGACCTGCCCGCTTGCAGCAGTGCAGAACGCGGTCTTCGTTGCAGGTCCCGGCAGAACCGATGACCGCGGTCCGCAAAGCCCTCAGGGTGGATCGTATTCAGGCCCGGAGGCTAAGATTCGCGAACGCCTGACGGGACGGGGGGCGTTTACGACCATGGAAGCCGTGTATGCGCCGGGGAGCCCGCCGCTCGATTTCCGCTTCCACAACTCGGCAAAGCTGATTCGCGGTGGGAAGCAAATCCGAATCGAGGTGCACTACACGCCCAATGGAAAGGAAACCGCAGACCAAACGATGATCGGATTTACGCTGGCGAAGGCGCCGGCGGAACGCCGGTTCATCATCATGGCGCCTGAATCTCTTGTTGACGCTCGAAAATCCATTCCAGCGGGCGAAGCAAACTGGGAAACGAGCGGCGAGCTGACATTCACTGAGCCTGCTGAACTCGTGTGGTTCATGCCGCACATGCACCTGCGCGGCAAGGACATGACTTTTCGTCTCATCTATCCGAATGGGCGAGAAGAAACAGTGCTCAGCGCCAGATTCAATTTCCAGTGGCAGCTTGGCTACGAGGCCGAAGATCCGATCAAGGTCCCGAAAGGTACCCGGATGATCGTAACCGCACACTACGACAATTCCGCGAATAATCCATCCAATCCGAACCCGGGCAAAGATGCGATTTGGGGTGAACTGACCTCGCAAGAGATGATGCTTCCGTGGTTCGGCGTCGTGGTGAACCGCGATGCACAACCCGACATGATCGCTTTTTACCAGCCGGGCGGGTTTGACCGTCGCGATTTACCGGCCTTGCCAGTACCGGGTACCGTGGGACGGTTCCGCCTTCCGACTCCGCCGTTTATTGGCGGCGCGCCACGCCTGCAGGTTGTGCAGCCGGCGATCCTGCGCGAGCTGAAATGATTACTGGGCGGACTGTACCCGCCAAGAAATGTCAAATGTCCCGTGTCCCGTGTACAACGTCGCGTGCACTTGTCAAACGACTAGATGACCAACTGACAAATTACGCCAAATTTAATCAGCCGCTTATTGGTCAGTGGGTCATTTGACAAGTACACGTTGGACACGGGACACGGGACATTTGACATTGAGCCTCTTATTGCTGGGGCTTCTCGGTATCCGGAGCATCGGGACCAGACGATCCCAGAAACAGCGTTCGGCCGTCGGGCAGCGTCAGATCTCTTCCGTTTGCCCGCCGTGAGCCATCCTTTGATCTATAACCGTCGACGACGATTTCGGTCCCCGGCAGAAGGGATTGCTTCGTGAAACCTCGCCGGAACAGGACATTCGGAGTGCCCGCTTCAATGGACCACTTCTCAACCGTGCCATCCGGCTGTTTCACGTCCACGTGGATCCAGACGTGGGGATTTGTCCATTCCATTCTCGTGACCACACCTTTAAATTTCACCGGCTGCTTGGCATCAAATTCCGCCGCAAATGCGTGATGTGCCCACGCGGGTACTGTGGCCAGAATCAGAAGCACGCCAACAGCAGCAATCATAAGGGCCGGTCTTGTTCGCATGCGTTTCATCCTCCTTCCTGTTCACTTTTCTTCGGGTGGATTGCCAGACCATAGACGATCGTACACCTCTTCACCCGGCGGAATCTTTCGGGTGATGTCAACGGCCATAATTCTGCCTTCCCAATGCTTCACAAGCGGCTGCTTGCGCAGATGTCCATAGATGGTTTCTTCCACCATTTCGATGCACTTGAAGTCCATGATCTGCGCATTGGGTTCGAGACGCCGATAGAGCGGCAAGCTGATTTTCCATGGACGTGTAAATACCTTCTCGTCTTCAATCGTGGCTTCGTAGCGAATCGCATCTGGGCTGATCGCTGTGTACCGTTCGACAACGTGCAAGGCATCACTATGGAAATTCCCGGATCGATCGAACCAGGTATAGGGTGTGAAGCTGGACACATCCACCACCAGCGTGTCGCCCTCCCAGTGGCCAACGGAGTGTCCCATGTAAGCGTCGCCGGGGTACGGTTCCACTGGTTGGGCATTCGCAAATTCAAAAACCATCATCACCTTATTGGTGCTTTGTAGAATCTGGAACGGGTATGGGAGATACATCGCGCGCGGCACACCTGGCATATAGCATTTGAGTTCCGGATCCCGGTCCAGCCAATTGGCAGCGTTCTCTCGCTTACGCTGGGCAGCCCAAGCCTGATAAGGGATCTCGTCGCCTTCCACGACTCCCAATCCCGGCGGTATCCAACCAACGGTGCCGAGGGCGACCACTGGCGCCGCGAGAACCGGCACGTCGGGGTACACTCCCGATTGTGCGACCATCGGACGCGCTTCGTGAGTCTGAAGATCCCAATAGGCCGTCGTATTCGCCTGCCATATTCCGCTGAAGTCGGGCTTACCATCCGCAGTACGCCTTGATTGCGGAGTGGCGCCCCGAGAGCCTGGCGTCTGGCCGGCGGCTGGAGTAACGGCAGCTGCCGCGCGCATGATTACGACAGTCGCCGCAATCACAAATATCGCTTTGAATCTGTTTCGCATCGATTGACTCCCGCGAAGCTACATCGCACATGGGACAGCTCACATCTGACGACGTGCCTGGACCCTACATTAATTCACGCCGTTCCCGTTTTCCTATTTGAGCTGCAACGCGCGCTTAGGATCGAAAGCCACCCTGAGGATGTCTGTTTTTGCGGTCACCTCGAAGCCGATAGAATGCGGCACACCGGCGGAAACAATAATAATGTCGCCGGCGGACCACTTCTGCGTCTTGTAGTTTTTCATCGTCCCATTGACGCTCGGTCCTCGGACTTCCTTGATTGCTGTGCTATTCGGGTCATCCCAAGTCGCGTTTTCCAACTCACCGCCAAGCAAAGCCGTCCCTGCGCCCTTGATCACGTAATAAAGTTCGCTGACTTCGCTGTGATAAAAGCTGCTCACCGGCAGTTTGTTTGTCATTGTCTCGTAGTGCAAGATGAACGCACCAAGGTTAGCGCCGTTGCCAACATTGACGACCCGCGCGGGGCGGTCACCTCTGGTGGGGCCCATCAAAGCTTCGGTTGCGGCCTTCGGGATAAATGTAAAGTCGCCGGGCATGTTCTTGGGTCCTGGTTTACCAGGTGCTGCGGCGGTTTGGCCTTGGCCCGCCTCCGCCGTCTCTGAGCGAAGCCGTGCCATCTCCGCGTTGTGATCAGGCACGAGCTTTAACGCTCTCTTCGGGTCCACAACGACCCTCAGAATGTCATTGGGCTTCGTCACCTCAAATCCGATCGTGTGCGGCACGCCCGCCGGAACGATAATGATGTCGCCGGGACCCCACTTCTGCATTTTGTAGCCCGTGATCGTACCTGCGACGCCGGGACCGCTAACTTCCCTGAAGCTGGTCGTATTGCTGTCGCGCCACGTTGGGTTTTCCAGTTCACCACCGAGCAGAGCGGTGCCTTCACCGCGGATCACGTAGTAGAGTTCATTGATTTCGCTGTGATAGAAACTGCTTGCTGGCAGCGGGTTCTTCATTGCCGGGTAATGCAGGACGTAGGCGCCAAGGTTCGCGCCGCCTCCGACGTTCACCACTCTTGCCGGCCGATCGCCTCGGGTTGGACCCATCACAGCCTCGAGGTCCGCGTTGGGAATAAATGTGAATTCGCCGGGCATCTTCGAAGGTGCGGGTCGGGCCGCAGGCGCAGCAGTCTGACGTTGTCCTTGAGCTTGATACGAACTATGGGTTGCGATTGCTACCACGAACAGGAGGGAAATGATTCGCATAATTAACATCCTTTTCTGCATCGCAGAATTTGCGAATAACCTGGAAATTCATACGGGCATTGATAATAAATCGCCGGTTTCCGCCAGCCGTTGTGTGATGGGCCAAAGCTCGTCAAATTGATGCTCATGTTTGCCGCAAGGGGAGCATCGAAATTCGGATGGTTCAGCACGTTGACCGCATCCAACCGAACCTCGATTTCTGCTATCAACATCAACTT
>QHXA01000380.1:0-4350 GCA_003222755.1 Acidobacteriota bacterium | reverse complement strand
CAGGCGTGTCCACCGTTTCTCATTTGATCTCCAAAAAAGTTGACAGATTTACAGGGAGAAGTGTGCGAATCCTACTACTTGAGTGCGACGGTGTCAAAAGAGTGGCCAAAGTTGCTGGACCACCAGGGATCTCACGGGATGTGACAGACATAGGACACCAGGGAACCGGCGATCTAGAAATCACCGTTCGTGGACTCGAGGATATTGAGGCTGCTAAAGCGTTTATTGAAATGGCCTATCAACGGGTCGGCGGGTAGGCCACCTAACAACAAGCCGATGAATCGTGAGGACTAACTTTCAGTCGCGGCGCGCTTTCTTTGACTGGCGTGCAGTTCTCGTCAGAGTCGATGCCATCTCTGCCTCCCGCATGGCGACCGCGATCACCTTTTCATCCACTCCGTGTCTCCGTAGCGTGTCGATGAGCACGGTCAGATTCGGAGCGGCTTCGAGCCGTTCCAGATCCGCGCGCAGCCCCTGGCCGACGTAGGCGCGGATCAGCGCTTCAATACTTGAGAATCCAAGATGCGCGCGTACACGATCCAAATCGGTAAGGATATCATCCGGAATCGCAATGCTTACCGTCTCGCTTCGCCGATTCGGCCGCAATCGTTTCTTGAGGTCAACGATCTTCATACTGTCTTCTTTCCCCCTTCGTCGCCAATCGAGCAGAGACGATCCGGATTACGTCTGCTTTAAGCACGTATACAACGTCACCAGACGCCAGTTTACGGTCATTCCGATTATTGCATCGCGTCGCTCGTCAGGGTGGACCGGCCCTTCCACGGCGAACACGAACGGATCAAAGAAAGCCTCACACGCCGTCTCAAAAGCGATTCCGTGATCGTTGAGGTTCGACGCCGCTTTTCGTGAATCCCATTCAAACCTGATCCCATGAAGTGTATAGGTGACGTTCATGCGGGGCATTCACTGTATCAGATGAAGCGACGTCACGCGGAGCCCCGCGATAGGCGGAGTTCCCTTCAGGTCCAGCCGCCCACAGCGGGAAGATGGAAAACGTGATGTGCCGAATTGTCAACATTGAGGCACGCGACATGAACCAATTGCGGCCGCCGATCGAAATGGCTATGATGGCCATGTCGAAAGTGAGCCACAATGCAAACTGTGAATGTCGCCGAATTGAAGAACAATCTTTCCCATTATCTGCGTCTTGTGCGTCAGGGAAATGAAATCACGATTAAAGATCGAAACCGTGTTATTGCGCGGATCGTGCCGGCTGCACCGTCAGCTGATTACGAGGAAGAGTTGCTGGAACTGGCGGCGCAGGGCAAGGTGAAGCTCCCTGAGACGCCGCCGGATCCAAATCTCTGGCGCGTGATCAAACCCGCTAAACTTAAAACCAAAGGGAAAGCGGTTAGCGACTTGCTGCGCCGCATTATGGATGAAGAGCGGGGCTCATATTGATGAAAGCGCGACGAAGCAGATCAGCGCTAGTGCCTGCATTCTGGGACACCAGCGCCTTGTTGCTACTCATCTGCCGGCAGCCGAAATCTCAGCGGGCGCGAGCGGCGCAACGGTCGTACCCGGCAATGAATGTCTGGTGGGGAACCCGAGTCGAATGCCACAGCGCTCTCCAGAGACTGATTCGTGAGGGCGACCTGTCTGGGAAGGAAGAGCGTCAGGCGTTCCTTTCACTGGGAAAATTGGCAGCGCAGTGGGTTGAGATTCAGCCCTCCGAAGAGGTGCGGCAGTTCGCTGAAAGATTCCTCTCCCTTCATCCTTTGCGCGCCACGGACGCCTTGCAACTTTCCGCTGCTCTGATCTGGTGTAATCGGCATCCGCGCGGCAAGACATTCATCAGTGGCGATGAGAAATTACTCGAAGCAGCGAAAAAAGAGGACTTCAACATAGTCACTATGTGAAAGATTCGCCGCAAGCTGGAAGATATTCCGCGAGGTTCTCCTGCCATCGAAACTTGCATTACTTCTTCCGCAGTAGGTTTTTGTTCAGTACGTTGTTCAGATTTTTATTGAGGGCCGCTTCTGCGTCAGACGGCAACAGAAAGCCAGACCGCACAAGATTATCGATCGCTTTTCGGAGGAAGGAGGAATAGGTCTCGTAGTCTCCGTAGCGCTCTTCGATCGACAATCGCGGATCACCGCTCGCAAGCCGGTCCGCTTTGGTTTTCGGGAGGGGTATGTATTGGCCGGCACCTTCACAACCGTCGCCATCCTGCGGCGAGGCGCGAAGCGCCCAACCTGTGTACGTCGCGAGTGGTACCTGGACCTCCGGAAGACGAATACCGGCGATATCGTTGCCATCCGCATCTGTCTTTGGCACAAAGCTTGGATAAATCCGGCCGTTCGCGGGATTGTCCTGGTAGGGCGGTGTGATTGTGGGTGGGTTGAGCGTTGGAATTCCCGTCGCGTAAAAATTCGGCCCGTAGTTCAGCAAATACCGGGTTGTTTTGAGCCCCGAGTATGTGACACCCGGTATCGGAGGGAATCCAGTTGAGGTCTGATCGGGCTTTACGAGCGTACCATCCGAAAGCTTCGGAAACTGGCTCGGGGGCGGCAGCGTTGCTGCCGTGACCCATTTATCCAGTGCAGTGAACAGCGCTCGCTGCACGGCCTGCGAGTCGAGAGGATTCTGAAATTGTTGGCAGTTGCTCTTTGATGCGCCATTCCCAGTTCCGTGTTGCATGCTGGACATGAAGTAGATCCGCGTAAATGGCGAGTCCGGGAGATCCTTCGTGCCCGTCGGATCGGTGGTCATCAACGATGCGGCCTTGACCCAATACTCATTAGCAGAAAAGATCTCCATGGCAAATGGACAAGTGCGGGTCAGCGTACACGTGGCATACCGGCTGTCCGTCTTGCCGGTGATCGGATCCGTCGTCATTACGTTCGCGAAAGGAAACCGGCCTTCGACAAACAGGTGATCCTGCCGGTTGCGCTCGGTTCGTCCAGGTTGCGACCAACGGTAATTCATGCTGATGCCATCGCCGGCAGCGATCCACTGCATCATGCCGTCGAAAACCTGCTTGCCGTTCTCCGCCTGATTGAACCCCAGGTAACGAAAGTCGTTCAGGAAGCGGCCGGGTTGGGAGGAGACCTCCGTATAGATCCGAGTGATGTCGCCCGCAAGCGGATTGGCAGTGCCGGCATCGTCCTTCATTTCGTAGCGAAGCCATGCATTCCAGTCGCGAACCGCCGCAAAGCCGATACCGTTGATCGTGGGATCTTTCGCTGTGTAACTGAATTCATAAATATCGTTCGGCACAAACGACGTTCCCGAAGGCAGCAGCGCGATTGCCGTACCGTCCGCAATATATTGCCAACCGGAGGCGGGAATTTTTTTCGGTGTATCGTTCAAGTGAACGCGGTGGGTCAGAGTTGCTTTCGATTGATCGAGCGTCGCAGCCGGATAAGTGAGCGCGTAGGAAGATCCAGCGTTCACGATGTACTCGTACGATGGACCGGTGATCGAAGAACCATCGGGATTATGGGCGATCGGCAGCGTGATCGTCGTATTGAAGTCGGCCGTACTCGTTCCTGCAGAGAAGTCCCACCCACTAAACGACATCGAATAGCCCTGCGGCATCAGGAATGAGTTCGCAAGAAGCGGTGCATCGGTCACAGAACCCGGATCGTTGCCCCCAACTCCACGATTGAGCGCGGCGATCGTCTTCCTGCCGCGGTTCGGCGGCTCATACAACATTTTGTGATTGCCCTTAGTCAGGTCAATCGGCTTCAGGATGTAAAAGTCGAAGGAGTACTCGACTTTCCCCCGGGCGTTTCTCGGTGCAAGCTGCAGATCGACAATGATCGCATTTGTCGGATCCTTTGGATCGAGTTCGCCAAATGCTTTCCCCGCGATCTTCTCGTACTGCCCGACACCAGGCCATGAGTAGCCGCCAAAAGTGGGCGACTGCTTGGCGGTGATTTGAATTTTTCGAATACGCGCATGGGCGGGCGCAGCCGCATACATCGCAACAACCGTGACCAGGACGCATGCAAAGCTGACGCGCACGAGAAGGCTCAGACGTGACATTGGTTTGTCTCCCAGTCGAAGTCGAGCAGATTATATCGAATCCGTTACACTCTTCCACATGAACTCTTTCAATGATGTGACGCCTATTCTGAACGTGAAAGACTTCGCGGCCTCCATCGATTGGGA
This sequence comes from Acidobacteriota bacterium, assembly GCA_003222755.1. Classification (GTDB taxonomy): domain Bacteria; phylum Acidobacteriota; class Terriglobia; order 20CM-2-55-15; family 20CM-2-55-15; genus 20CM-2-55-15. Next base: position 213 of record QHXA01000380.1, on the reverse strand, counting down.
AATGTTCAATCTTGGATGGGTGCGTCTGTTTCAACCCAATACGCCGATCGAGGTGGATGCAACTGTAGCCGTGTTGGTGCATCACTTTGGTTTCTGGTCTCTGAACGCCTGTCCAGTTGTTTACGTGATCGAAGAGGCGCGCAGATTCGGTTTTGCGTACGGAACGCTCCAGGAACATGCAGAGCAAGGTGAGGAGAAATTCTCTGTGGAGTG
>QHXA01000444.1 GCA_003222755.1 Acidobacteriota bacterium | reverse complement strand
TGGCCGCGCACGACACGCTGGAATACGACGTACAGACCGGCATACGAGATTCCAAGCAGCAGCGTGGCCGTGACACAAAACAATACGACGATTCGCCATCGGATCCATCGTTCGCCGATCATTCCGGAATCCTCAAGCAGTACCCTACACCATGAACCGTCTGGATAATCTTGGGATCGCTGCCCGTGGAAATTTTTTGCCGCAGCCGGTTGATATGAACCTCAACGAGATTCGTTCCCGGATCAAACTGCATGTCCCACACGTGCTCGATGATTTCACTGCGTGGCACAACATCAGCAAGAATTCGAGTAAAGCGAATTCTTTTGCCGTGAGCGAAATCACGCGGCCGGCACGTGTCACCCGCCGCTGATAACGGTCGAGTTCAACGTCGGCATATCGAAGCACGCGTCCGCCCGCGTTAGTCCTTCGCCGCACCAGAGCACGCAGGCGGGCCAGCAGTTCGCTGACAGCAAAGGGCTTCGTCAGGTAATCGTCGGCGCCGGCATCGAGTCCCTCCACACGCTGCTCGACGAGAGTGCGTGCTGTTAGCATCAGGACTGGCGTATCGATGCGAGCTGCTCGGATTTCGCGGCAGACTTGAATTCCGTTGCGACCAGGTAGTCGAACGTCGAGCAGAATGCCATCGTAGCAATTTTGCATCACAAGCTCGACCACCTTCTCCCCTGTATCGGTGAGATCGACTTCGTATCCGTTCTCTTGGAGCGCGCGGCTAACGAAGCTCGCTACACGGTGCTCGTCTTCAACAACCAAGATCCGCATTGCCGGAGATTATACGGCTGGCAAGCCGCAGTCTTCCGGTGAGATAAACAAGAATTAATGTTCTTTTGCCCGGACCTACGTCGGAAGGACTACATTTATTTGCCGATCATCAGAATTGTGAATGAGCCTGGTACCGCGGCGCCACGAGCCCCACGGCCTCCGCCAGGCGGCGGTGGTGGGGCAGGTCCGCGCTCATCGCTCATCGTGAAGATGTGGTTCGTCTTGCTGTCGAACGCTATCGTTCGGGCGCCGTTCATTGTCTGCAGATTCTGCTCAACCTCGAAATTCGTCGGACTCTTCTCCTTAACAACGGTTAGCGTACCGTTACCATGTGTGCTGAAGGCTTCCAACGTCGCAGGGTTGAATACCGCTCCGTCGGAACCGCCGGCGAGCGTTAGGTTGGCGAGGATCTTCCCATCGTCGGCACGCAGGATGACCATCATCGGCTGCGGCGGCTGCGCTGGCGGGTTTCCCGATCTGGCGCATGCCGCGAAAAGCACGCGGTTTTTTGCATCCAAAGCAAGCCCGTTACAGCCGCCCTTGTCGCCCAACGGATAGTGCGCAGTGGCCTTCATTGTCCTGACATCGACAGCCGTGATACTTCCCTCCGCGTCCTGCATGACGACGTAGAGCATGCCTTTGCCGTCAGCCACGCCCTCTTCCGGCACGCCACCGAGATCGATCGTGCCGAGCACGGTGCCCTCCTTGGAATCGATGACAGTGGCGTCCTTCGTCGGATGACTGAAGACGTAGATTCTGTCGTTGAAGGCGTCGAAGAGAATGCCGTCCGGCGCAGCGGCGCCCACATCGATGGTCTTGATCAGCTTCATCGTCTTGGTGTCGAACATCGAGACCGGCCTGCTGCTGGTGAAACCACGCCCTGATTTCGGGTCGACCGCAGTCCCATTTCCGCCGACGCCATCAATCTCACCGGCCGGCTCAAGCGTGTCGAGATTAAAGATCGTCAGCCGAGTCGGCACGGCAGGCGCTGCGGGCCTCGTGTCGGTCGCCGGGACAGCCGCCGAGCCGCGCCGCGGAATGTACAACCGGCGTGCAGCGACGTCCGCATAGATGTAGTCCCAATTACCTTCACCGCCGGCTCTTACCGTCTTGAGCACTTTGTATGGTCCGGCAGCCGAAGGCTGTTGAGCTAGGCCGATCGCCACAGCGAAGACGATCACCATCGTCAGAATTACAGCGAAGCGATACATATTCAGTTCTCCTCAGCGACGGAGTCTACTACATCAGAAATCGCAGTTCCCGTTTTTCGGACCGCTTCTAGTTACAAACGAAGGCGCGTCCAACATTAACCCAACATGAAACTAAGATTAAATGATGTTCATGTCGCTGCGGACTCGTTGACAAGCCCCGCAAAAGGGGCGTAAGACTGCCCTATCCTAATCCTGTAAAGCGATTGCTCCGTTCAAAAGGGCCGGTTTCTCTGGGTGTTCTAAATGTCATCGCGAGAGGTGAGCGATGAAAGTTACCACCGGGCCGCACGATCTTCGAGAATTCGTCTCATTCAATCCATCAGGTCTTTTTTACAAACAGTCGATCAGGCTCAAAGAGTCAGAGCGCCAAGCACTATATACAGTCGTTCACGCGGCTGATGTTTAGATAAGGAGAGAGGAGCCATGTCTCGATACTTGCCCGTACTGTTGATTGGTGTGATTTTGTTGTGCGGCAATGCGGTTTCTGCCCAGGTGACGACGGCGACGATTGCCGGAGTCGTACAAGATTCGTCGGGAGCCGTCATTCCTGGAGTGTCGGTCACAACTAAGAACGTGGAGACGGGAGTCACCCGAACCGCCAAGACCGACGAGGGCGGCCGTTACACCGTTCCCGAATTGACGCTGGGCAATTATGAAGTGGAAGCCCAGATCCCTGGCTTTCAGACAGAAGTCCGCAGCGGAATCACCCTCACCGTCGGCCGGTCGGCATTGGTTAACTTCGCTCTCAAGGTCGGACAGATTGCCGACAAGGTCACGATCACAGAAGAAGCGCCGCTCGTGGAATCGACCACTTCCGCCATGAGCTCTCTCGTGGACGAGAGAACGATTCGGGACCTGCCGCTGAACGGCAGAAGTTGGGACAACCTCGCTCTCTTGCAACCGGGTGTCGTTTCGGTGGGCGCGGGGCAGGGCAGCGCTGCGTTTGACTTTGGTACGGGGACGCGATTCAACGTCAACGGAAGCCGGGCCTATGCCAACAGCTTCTTGCTGGATGGAACTGATATCAATGATCATGCCAACGGCACCCCGGGAGGGTCGGCCGGAACCAACCTCGGAGTGGACGGCGTCCAGGAATTCAAGATCAACACCAGCGTGTCTCCCGCGGAATTTGGGCGGTCCTCAGGCGGGGTGGTCTCGGCAGTCACGCGGTCTGGCACCAACGACCTGCATGGGGCCGGCTTTGAGTTTCTTCGCAACAACGCGCTGGATTCGCCAGGTTACTTTGATGAAGTCGAGCACGGCGGAACCGGGACCAAAGCCCCATATCGCCGTAACCAATTTGGGGGCGCTTTAGGGGGACCCATCAAGAAGGATAAGACTTTCTTCTTCGGCACCTATGAAGGGCTGCGGCAAGGCAATGGAACAACTATAGGGCCCGAAGTGCCGACCGCTCAAACCAAGCTGGGAATCATTCCGTACAAGGCCTTCCAAGGCACGGACCCGAGTCTCTACAACTGTCATCCGGGCGACACCGCCTGCACGGTGCCGGTGAGCCCTGTCATCAAGCCCTACCTGGACCTCTTCCAAACTCCGAACACTCGGGACCTCGGAGACGGTACGGCATTTTTCATTGCGGCGCCCCTCCAGGTTACCAAAGAAGATTATGCAATGGGCCGGGTCGATCATCAGATCAGCGACAAAATGAGGATCTTCGGCAGATACAGCTTTGATAACGATACGAACGTGATCCCGAACTTCAACGGCAGTTCCCTTGCCGATGAGCACGATGTTGCCCGCAGACAATATTCTACGATTCAGGTAACCAACGTATTCCGGCCAACTCTCGTGAATTCCTTTCGTTTCGCCTACAATCGAACCTACCAAAACTTCGATGATGTCCTGTCCGACCCGCGGGCTGAGAAACTGTTCTTTCTTCCCGGCGAACACTTCGGCACGATCTCTTTTGGCGGACAGGGACTTTCAACCAACCCCTTGAATTTCTTAGGAGTGGATAACGGCGCACCCCGAATATACCGGTATAACCTGTTCCAGGAAGGCGATGATCTCACCTATATTAAAGGAAGGCATTCCATCAAAATGGGTGCCGACATCAGGCGTATTCAGGACAACGAGATCACTTCTTCCAACAGCAGGGGCGACTACACGTTTCTGGATATTCCGGGCTTTCTTACCAACAAGCCTATTCGTTTTGACGCACCAGCGCCGGGTTCTGACGCCTACCGGGGTCTCCGGGAGACTATGTTCGGGACATATCTGCAAGACGATTTCAAAGTGAGCCAGCGCCTGACCCTCAATCTGGGCTTGCGGTATGAAGCCATCAGCAATCCCAGGGAAGTCAATGGAAGGATGGCCAATCTGCTGAACCTGTCCGATCCCGCGCCAACGGTGTTGAAGGACAGTTTCTTCTCTGTAGCGAAAAAAGACTTCCAGCCTCGGGTCGGCTTTGCGTGGGGGCTCAACGGAAGCGGAAAAACAATATTGCGGGCGGGATTCGGTATCTTCCATGACCACATCCTTCCTTATTCGTATGCGGCATTTGCTTCGGGCTACCCTCCCTTCTTCACGACACTAAGCGACCTGACGAACCCCGTCTTCCCCTACGATACGAACTTGACCGCGGGCCCCCCTCCACCGCCGCAGTTCGGAGGTTTTCCTACTGGCGCGATCAGGGAGGCAAGCAA
>QHXA01000443.1:589-5908 GCA_003222755.1 Acidobacteriota bacterium | reverse complement strand
TGGGCGATTGCTGATTTGCGCCTGCGTGTATCCCAAATGGAAGGAGCTTCGATGAAACGCATCTACGCATGTTTGATGACTGCCGGTATGGGCAGCGTCCTGGCGGCTTTCTATCTGACCACAGCCGCCGCGACTCCGGTAGCCGGCACAGCAACCGTGACAGGAACTGTGGACGCGCCAAAATCGTTCAAAGCCGCGCAAGTTTATTTTCGCAATCGTTCGAAACGGATACTGTACATGGTCTACACCGTCGGCGGCCGATTCCAGGCGATGAATCTCCTTCCCGGCGATTATGAAGTCAGCGTGAAGACGAAGGGTCTTCAGAACCTGGAATCCGGCGTCACGAATGTTTCGTTGGCGGCCGGACAAAAGGCGACGGTCAATCTCTCGATGCACGACGCAGTGGTCAATCCCAAAACCGGTGTTCAATATTTAACCTTTGATGAAATTTATCCGCCGGGGCCGGGACAGGACTTCGTCAAGAAAACGTGCGTCAATTGTCACGGCCAGAATTTCATTCCGCTCCACCATTGGAATGAGCAGGAGTGGACGGCCGCTCTCGATCTGATGACCGGCGGAGGCAGAAAAATCGATCGCGGCGTCATGATTCAACCTGAGGACATGAAGCCCGGCGACCGGGAAGCAGCGGTCAAATATCTCACGCAGCATTTCGGACCCAACAGCCCCACCCGCGCGGTGCAAGTCGAGCGCGATATGCCGGTCGATGCAGCCAAGCTCGCGAAGGCGATCTATATCGAGTACTACCTCACCCCGGACGCGCCAGGGCAAGGTGTGAACTCACCAGAGTATTCGAAAATGGGCCCCACAAGAGGCAAGAGGATGGGCCAGGACGTGATCCTTGATCCCGACGGCATCGCGTGGGTGACTGATCGTGGTATTCCGACGCGCCTGGTCCGAGTGAATCCGGCTACGGGAGAGCAAAAAGATTTCTTCATGCCCAATCCCAAAGCTCAGGTTCACGATTTGAATATCGACAAGAATGGCCTCGTCTGGGTGCCGGAAAATGAAGGATTCCCCGTTGAGTCACCGAAGCTGCATGCCTTCGACCGCAAGACCGAAAAGTGGGTGCAGTCTTACGATTTCGACCCGACTCACGTCATTCCGCTCGACGTTCAGAAGCATCCGCATTCGGTCGAGTTCGATTCGAGCAACAACGTCTGGGTGGACTTCATTCGCGGGAATGGTCTTGCCAAGTGGGACAGCGAAACGAAGAAAATGTCCACGTGGAGACTGCCCATGTCATCGAATTCCTATCCCTACGGCATGACGATCGACAAGAATGACGGCATCTGGATGGCCCTGCAGCACCGCGGCACGTTGGCCAAATTCGATCCGAAGACGCAGAAGTTCACCGAGTATCCTGTGCCGACTACGCCGTATCAAATTCGGCGGCTGGGCATCGGCAGCGATGGGCTGACGATCTGGTCCGGAAGTTTCGGCGCCGGTACGCTGGTTAAGCTGGATCCCAAAACCGGAAAGACAAACCAGTGGAAGATTCCAAGCCAGGTCTCCGAGCCCTACGATTTCATGATTCAGGGGAAGTCGGTCTGGATCAGCGATGGCGGACAGGGCGGAGCGTTGATCCGGTTCGACACCGACGATCAATCGTTCACGTTTTTCCCGACGCCGCAGATTACGGATATACCGACGATCTGGATCACCAAGGAAGGATCCATCTGGTATTGCCCGCGATCGTCCGCTGAACCCGGCGTGGGTGTGCTGCATCCGGACATGACGAAGATTACTTCGCTCGCCGGGAACTAGCGGCGTTCGCGAAAGCCTATCGTCCCGGGGGAACCGATATCGCGATCAGATCCCGGTCGCCTGTGCCCATCCGCGGCTTCTCCCACTGCACGGTTCCGCGTGGGATTCCGGCGTTCGCGCCGATTCCGGAAAGGGTGATCGTGAATGTCCGCTTCTCGCCCGGTCCCAGTTTCGGTATTTCAAATTCGGCGGCATTGGAGTTGGTGATTGGATCGCGGTGAATGCCGGTATAACCGCCTCCCGTTGTCGCCTCGACCACAGTGGTGACTTCTTCCGGATCTCTTCCTCTCATCAATGGCAGCGTGACCGTGATGTATTCGGCTGTGAGCCCCTTGCCCGGCCTACCCGTGTTCGAAACGTTGATCGTGTATGTGATTCCGTTTCCGGCCAGGACTCCATTGCTGATATCGGCATTGATGGGAACGCGCAGTCCCTGTTCAACGGAGAAGAATTGCCACAACTCCTGTAGCACGGACTCGGGGACCTGCTCTCTGGAAAAGTTGCCCATCCTGAGATGACGCGAGTTGGCATGGTCCGGCGCCGTTGTGTGCTGGTAGACCTCCGTCTTGAACCATTCGTAATCACCGCCGAGGCCGCCCGCCGTTCTGCGTGGATTCGCGAATGTTGCCGCGTGGCACTGTCCGCAGCCGGACTCGACGTAAAGTTTTTGTCTTGGTGTCGCGAGAGGCGGAACGGGCGTGCGCCACATGCCTCGTTCTGCGGGCTTCGGCAGGCTCGCCAGATAAGCGGCAACCTGACTTACCTGCTGATCATTCAGATTCTTGTCCGGCATAAACGCGGGCATTGTCTTCCCTGCCCCCTGCCGGACCACGCGCAGGAACTCAGCCGTGCTCAATTGATGGCCGGCGAGAGGCTTCGCGAATCCGCCCTGTCCCTGCTCGCCGTGACAAAGTTTGCAATCATTCTGTAAGCCGAAATATCCCTGCCAGATTTCTTTGCCCGCCTGAAGGTCCGAAGCACCGGGCGTCTGGGCTTGCGCCTGCGCTGCAAAGAACAGAACCACCACGACAATAGCACGCGTCATAGAGTCTCCTTGTCAGGTCTTCCTAGTTTTTTGGAATTGTGGTGCGGGCATCATACAACAACTTCCCGCCAACGTAGGTGGCAAGTGGAGTGATGGCGCGAATCTGTTCTTCAGGCACGCTCATAATGTCCTGAGACAGGATGACGAAATCCGCGAGCTTCCCGGCTTCGATTGAACCTTTGATCTTTTCTTCAAACGTAAGGTAGGCATTGTTGATCGTCTCGACACGCAGCGCCTCCGCGCGCGTGATCTTTTGTGCCGCGCCGATAACGTTCCCGTCGATTGAGCGGCGTGTCACGTAAAAATAGATGTTCGCGAATGGATTGTTGGAGTCGCTGTTGCCGCCCCAATCGCTTCCGCCGGTGACCATAATGCCTCGGTCCAGGAACTCGCGTATCGGAACAGCGCGCTCGGCTCGCTCCTTTCCCAGAGTCCGCACCGCGTTCGCCGCGCCACGATAGAGTTGAGCCTGGGCTGAGATCACAAGACCTAATTTCTTGATGCGGTCCATCTGATCCAGCTGGACGTAGGTCGCGTGCTCGATCGTCCACCGTTTGTCGCGAATCGAACTTTCTTTATCGGCGGCTTCGAACGCATCCAGGACGAGATCCATCGCTCCATCGGAATCGGTATGCGGCGAGACGCGCCATCCGTACCGATTCGCCACGAGAATCGCGTTTTTGTAAATCGCTGCTTCTATATTCGGAGCGGGCGCTGGATTCCCCGATCGCCAGATGCTGCCGGGATTGAACTCGGCAAGGCAGTCCAGACGCAGCCAGTTGTCGCCGAAGCCCACTCCCACGCCAAATGGCTTGAGCATTTCCTCGAGCGTTTCCATATCGCTCGGGTTTACCTGAAGGCCTGCGCTGATACGTTGCAGCATTTTTCCGGCGCGCCACATCTCGTAATATGTTCGCATGAAGTCGGGCGCAAGCTGCAGGTCGCGAACGCTCGTCAGGCCGACGGCGAGTTGCTGCTTCTGGGTTTCGATGAGGAGCTTTTCTTTTTCGGCGTGTGTTGCCGGCGAGATCATGTCAGCGATGCGCGCGACAGTGCCTGATTCTCCGGTGATGCTGCCGTCGGGTTCACCCTGATCGTCTTTTCGGATCACCACCCGGCCGATCCGGTTTGTATTCCGCGTCACGCCCGCAATCTTCAGCGCCGGGCTGTTGAGATAAATCTGTCCACGATTCACGTAAATCACTACCGGATTGTTCGGCGCAACTTTGTCGATGTCCTGGCGCATCGGCGGATGCTTTTCTGGAAATTTATTGAGCTGCCACCCGCTCTTCCCAGGGCCGGCTGCCGCCGCAGCTTTTCGAACCCCTTCGAGCAGGGCCGCCAAAGACGTGACGTCCTTCAGGTCGATGCCGCGATTGGCCATTGCCGCATGATAGGCATGGTTGTGATTGTCCATCATGCCAGGCATCACAGCCTTTCCTTTCAAGTCGACCAGTTCCGTGCGTGGACCTGCGAGCGCGCGCATCTCGCGTGAAGTACCGACCGCGAGAAACTTGTCGCCCTTCACCGCGAATGCTTCCCTGATGCTGTTCAAGCCATCAACGGTGATTACCTTGCCGTTGTAGAACACAGCATCCGGTATTTCGCGCGTTCCCTGAGCGAATAGTGCGATCTGTGACACCACGATCACTACGATCAACGAGAGGATCCCTACCCGAATTCGTTCGGATTCCTGCATGGTTCGTCATTGTAGCTTGACATGACGCGGAAGAGACGCATATGTTCCCGCCGACAAGTAAGTAACCAAACAAACCAAAGCGAGGTGGAGATGCGCAAAGCAGCGTTCCCAGCCGTGATTTTAATTTGGATTCTTTTGTTGCCCCATGTGTTTGGACAAACCAGCAATGCCACAGTGGGTGGCACCGTATCCGATGCCACAGGCGCGTTAATCCCGGGTGTAAGCGTTACAGCAACAAACACGGCTACGGGAATCGTTACGACTGTGGTAACGAACGAGAGGGGAGCATACCAGTTTGCGAGTCTTCAGACAGGAAGCTACAAGCTCACCGCGGAGCTCGCGGGTTTTCAAACTCAGAGCTACAACAACATCACACTCGGAATTTCGCAGCAGGTTCGGCTGAACTTCACGTTGCCGGTGGGCTCGGTGGCGCAGGCGGTCGAAGTGACGGCTACAGCCGATACACTGATTGCGACGACATCGTCATCGATCGGCAATGTGCTGGCCGAGAATCAAGTGCGCGACCTTCCTTTGGGCGGCCGCAATGTCATGGATCTGCTGCGCACGACGGGCGGGGTCAGCAACGCGATTAGCGGCACCACCTCAATCGATGGCGCGACGGCCGGTGATACCGGGTATTTTGCGGGCGGACGGCTGAGCGCGGTCAATACCACGCGAGACGGTTTCGTGGTCTCGGATGGCCGGTACAACCACGGAGCATTTTCTATCACGTATACAAGTCCCGATCTTGTCGAAGAGGTCAGGGTTATCACGGCGCCGGTGGACGCCG